>JAVJOO010000006.1 GCA_040216735.1 Alphaproteobacteria bacterium
CTCTTTACTCGATGATTGATGCGACGACGCCGGCGCCGACGGTACGTCCGCCCTCGCGAATGGCGAAGCGCAGACCGTCGTCCATCGCGATCGGCGCGATCAACTCAACTTCCATCGTCACGTTGTCGCCCGGCATCACCATCTCGGTGCCCTCAGGCAACTTCACAACGCCCGTCACATCCGTCGTCCGGAAGTAAAACTGCGGACGATAGTTCGTGAAGAACGGCGTGTGACGACCACCTTCGTCCTTCGTCAGCACATACGCCTCAGCCTTGAACTTCGTGTGCGGCGTGATGCTTCCCGGCGCCGCCAGAACCTGCCCACGCTCGACATCCTCGCGGCCGATACCGCGCAACAGGCAACCCACGTTGTCGCCCGCCTCGCCGCTGTCCAACAACTTGCGGAACATCTCAACGCCCGTGCACGTCGTCTTCGCCGTGTCCTTGATCCCGACGATCTCGATCTCGTCGCCAACCTTGACGATCCCGCGCTCAATACGGCCCGTCACAACCGTCCCACGGCCCGAGATCGAGAACACGTCCTCGATCGGCATCAGGAACGGCTTGTCCTTCGGACGCTCCGGCTGCGGGATATACGCGTCGACTTCCTTCATCAGCGCTAGGATCGAATCTTTCCCTGTCGCCGCGTCGCCGTCCTCAAGCGCCACAAGCGCCGAGCCCCGAACGATCGGAATATCGTCGCCCGGATACTCGTAAAGCGACAAAAGCTCACGAACCTCAAGCTCAACCAGATCCAACAACTCCGCGTCGTCGACCTGGTCAACCTTGTTCATGTACACAACAATCGCCGGTACCCCGACCTGGCGCGCCAGCAAAATGTGCTCCCGCGTCTGCGGCATCGGGCCGTCAGCCGCAGAGACAACCAATATCGCGCCGTCCATCTGTGCCGCGCCCGTGATCATGTTCTTCACGTAGTCCGCATGGCCCGGGCAGTCCACATGCGCGTAGTGACGGTTCTCCGTCTCATACTCAACATGCGACGTCGCAATCGTGATCCCACGCGCCTTCTCCTCCGGCGCCTTGTCGATCTGATCGTACGCCGTGTACGTCGCCCCGCCCGTCTCAGCCAGCGTCTTCGTGATCGCTGCCGTCAACGACGTCTTGCCATGGTCAACATGGCCAATCGTTCCAATGTTGCAGTGCGGCTTCGTACGCTCAAATTTCGCTTTCGCCATCGCTTAATCTCCAACTGCTGCGATGTTAACGACGGGCTACGCCAGTTTGGCGCGGACTTCGTCCGACACCGCCTGGGGAACCTGCTGATAGTGATCGAAGTGCATCGTGAACTGCGCGCGCCCTTGCGACATCGAGCGCAACGTATTCACGTAACCGAACATATTGGCCAACGGGACCATCGCATTGATCGCCGTCGCATTGCCCCGTGGATCGGTCGAGTTGATCTGCCCGCGCCGGCTGTTCAGATCGCCGATCACGTCGCCCATATATTCCTCAGGCGTCACAACCTCGACCTTCATGACCGGCTCAAGCAACTTCACGCCGAGCTTGGAGGTGGCCTCGCGGATCGCGGCCCGCGCCGCGATTTCGAACGCCATCACACTCGAGTCGACGTCATGGTAGGCACCGTCAACCAGACGCACCTTGAAGTCTATCAGCGGAAATCCAGCCAATAGACCCGATTCGGCAACCGACTTGAGGCCCTTTTCGACGCCGGGAATGTATTCCTTGGGCACGTTGCCGCCGCGGATTTCGTCTTCGAAGACAAACCCGCTGCCCGCGTCCAACGGCTCGAATTCGAGCTTGATACGCGCAAATTGACCCGACCCACCGGTCTGCTTCTTGTGGGTATAGTCGATGCCCGCGGCCTTTGTAATGGTTTCGCGGTAGGCGACCTGGGGGGCGCCGACGTTGGCATCCACTTTGAACTCGCGCTTCATACGATCGACAATGATCTCGAGGTGGAGTTCGCCCATCCCCTTGATGATGGTCTGACCGCTTTCGGCATCGGTCGACACGCGGAACGAGGGATCTTCTTGGGCGAGGCGGTTGAGTGCCAAGCCCATTTTCTCCTGGTCGTTCTTGGTCTTCGGTTCGACCGCGATTTCGATGACCGGATCCGGGAAGTCCATCCGCTCCAGAACGACAGGCTTATCTTCGGCACAGAGCGTGTCGCCGGTCGTCGTCAGCTTGAGACCCGCGATCGCGACGATATCGCCGGCGCGCGCCTCTTTGATGTCTTCGCGCGAATTCGCGTGCATTTGCAGCATACGACCGATGCGCTCGCGCTTCCCTTTGACGGTGTTGAGGACGGTATTGCCGCTCTCAAGCACCCCGGAGTAGACGCGGACGAACGAGAGCGATCCGACGAACGGATCGGTCATGATCTTGAACGCTAGGGCCGAGAAGGGCTCGCCGTCGCTGGTCTTGCGCTCGACCTCTTCTTCGCTGTCGGGAAGATGACCGGTGACATGGTCCACATCGACCGGAGACGGCAAGAAGTCGACCACCGCATCCAGCAACGGCTGGACGCCCTTGTTCTTGAAAGCCGAACCGTTCAGAACGGGAACAAATGCACCGCTAATGGCACCTTTTCGAATGCACCGCTTCAGCGTGGCAACGTCCGGCTCGGTTCCGTTGAGGTATTGCTCAAGCGCAGCGTCGTCCTGCTCGACCGCGGCATCGACGAGCTTGGCGCGATACTCGGCGGCCTTCTCGGCATACTCTGCCGGAATGTCCTCGTAGGTAAATTCTGCACCGAGCGTCTCATCCTTCCAGATGATCGCCCGCATCTCGACCAAATCGATGACCCCGTCGTAATCCGCTTCGATGCCGAGCGGCAACTGAAGGACGAGGGGGTTCGCGCCGAGCCGGTCCACGATCATGTCGACGGTGCGGTAAAAGTTCGCCCCGGTACGGTCCATTTTATTGACGAAGCAAATCCGCGGCACTTTGTAACGGTCGGCTTGGCGCCATACCGTTTCGGATTGCGGCTCGACGCCCGCGACGCTGTCGAAAACCGCGACCGCGCCGTCGAGGACACGCAGGCTGCGCTCGACCTCAATCGTAAAGTCGACGTGACCCGGCGTATCAATGATGTTGATCCGGTGCCCTACCCAAAAGCAGGTCGTCGCGGCCGACGTAATGGTGATGCCGCGCTCTTGCTCCTGCTCCATCCAGTCCATCACGGCATTGCCGTCGTGGACCTCGCCGATCCGGTGGGAAATACCGGTGTAGTAGAGGATGCGCTCGGTCGTCGTCGTCTTACCGGCATCGATGTGCGCCATGATGCCGATATTGCGATAGTCGCTAATGGGGGTTACGCGCGCCATGGGAATAATGTCCTGGAATTACCAACGATAGTGAGCGAATGCCTTATTGGCATCCGCCATACGATGGGTGTCTTCCCTCTTCTTGACCGCCGTGCCGCGATTCTCCGACGCATCGAGCAGCTCGCCTGCAAGGCGCTCTGTCATGGTTTTTTCGCTTCTCGCCCGCGCCGCGGTGATAACCCAGCGAATGGCCAGCGCCTGGGCCCGTTCGGTGCGCACTTCAACCGGCACCTGGTACGTCGCACCGCCGACGCGCCGCGACCGCACCTCAAGATCCGGCTTGACGTTTCCAAGCGCGTCGTGGAACAGCCGCACCGGGTCTTGCTTGCTCTTCGAGGCAACTCGATCGAAGGCGCCGTAAACGATCGTCTCGGCGGCCGACTTCCGGCCGTCATACATCAACGAGTTCATGAATTTGGTGACCACCCTATCGCCGTACTTGGCGTCGGGAAGGACATCGCGTCGCTCTGCAGCGTGGCGTCGTGACATTTCTGCGGCCCCTCTACTTAGGACGCTTCGCGCCGTATTTGGAACGGCGCTGACGACGATCGCCGACGCCCTGCGTATCCAAAATACCGCGAATGACATGGTAGCGAACGCCGGGCAAATCCTTGACGCGCCCGCCGCGGATCATCACCACCGAATGCTCTTGAAGGTTATGACCCTCGCCTGGAATGTAGCTGGTGACCTCGAAACCGTTGGTCAGCCGTACGCGAGCCACTTTACGAAGCGCCGAGTTCGGCTTCTTCGGTGTGGTGGTGTAGACGCGGGTGCAAACGCCGCGCTTTTGCGGGCATGCTTCCATCGCCGGAACCTTGTTCTTTTTGACAGGCCGCTCACGCGACTTGCGAACAAGTTGATTGATCGTTGGCATTGTTACCTTCGCCGCCTCGCGCAATTTCCACGTACAAAACGACCCGATGCGGCCTGCTCCCAGAGCGCCGCCGGGTCGTGCCCGTATCCGGGCTTCAAATATGGTCACCGGTTTCCTGGGGGAACCGTGTCTAGGTCGAACCTACTACCGGCCCCTCAGAAGGCGCGCATACTATGGTTGAGCCTTCCGAGCGTCAAGTGGTGCCGCACAATAAATGCGAGGCTTTCCCAGCGTTCCACGAGAGGGGTGCCGCGCATCGGCGGCAATGCTGCATTGCAACATGGCCAGGCCCGGGCCGAAACAAGAAAACCGCCCCGGTTTGGGGCGGTTTTCCTTTAGTTTCAATGCTCTAGAGAGAGGCTGGTTCCGCCTCCGTGGTCTCGGCACTGGCTTCCGCTTCCTCGACCGCCTCGATCCTGGCTTGGTTGCGATCTAGAACTTCCTGGTCGCGTTCCGTGGCCAATGCCCGCTTTTTGTTCATCACCCCGCCTGTTCCGGCCGGGATCAGACGACCGACGATGACGTTTTCCTTCAAACCGACCAGCGGATCGATCTTGCCGGAAACCGCCGCCTCGGTCAGAACCCGGGTGGTTTCCTGGAAGGACGCCGCCGAGAAGAACGACTTGGTCTGGAGCGAGGCTTTGGTAATGCCGAGCAAGATCGGTTCAGCGGTTGCCGGCTTGAGCCCCTCGGCCTCGGCCTCCTTGTTGGCCTCGGCAAATTCCTCGCGGTCGACGTGCTCGCCGGCCAGGAACGTGGTGTCGCCTGAGGTCAAAATCTCGACCTTTTGCAGCATTTGCCGACAGATCACCTCAATATGCTTGTCGTTGATGCCGACGCCCTGGAGCCGGTAGACCTCTTGGATCTCGGCCACGAGGTAAGCCGCCAACGCCTCAACGCCCAATACCCGCAAGATGTCGTGGGGAACGGGGTTGCCGTCGAGGAGCAAATCGCCCTTCGACACGAAGTCGCCTTCCTGGACAGCAATGTGCTTGCCCTTCGGGATCAGGTACTCGACGGGATCGCCGCCGTCGGTTGGGTTGACGATGATCCGGCGCTTGTTCTTGTAGTCCTTGCCGTATTCCACGGTACCTTCGGACTCCGCCATGACAGCGTGGTCCTTCGGCATCCGCGCCTCGAAAAGCTCCGCCACCCGCGGCAGACCGCCGGTGATGTCGCGAGTTTTCGTCGACTCCCGCGGAATACGCGCCAACACGTCGCCGGCATGGACATCTTGGCCGTCGTTGATTGACAGAATGGCGTCGACCGACAGGAAATACCGGGCCTCGATCCCATTCGCCAGGGTAATGACCTCGCCCTTATCGTCGCGCAAGGTAATCCGCGGCCGCAGGTCGCTGCCCTTGGGCTGTTGGCGCCAGTCGACAACCACTTTGCTCGCGATACCGGTTCCTTCGTCGACCACATCGCGCATCGATACGCCATCGACGAGATCGCGGTAGGTCGCGACACCCTCGCGTTCGGTGATGATCGGGATCGTGTAGGGGTCCCACTGGGCGAGCTTTTCGCCCTTCGTCACCGCGCCGCCGTCGTCGACCAGGAGCCGCGAACCGTACGGCACCTTGTGACGGCCGCGCTCGCGACCATCGGGATCGATCACGACGACTTCCGTGTTGCGACCCATCACGATGAGTTCGCCCTTGGAGTTTTTGACGATATTTCTGTTCTCGATGCGGGCCGAACCGGAATAGGCCGCTTCGGCGCCGGTCTGTTCGGCAAGCTGGGCCGTCCCACCGATATGGAACGTACGCATCGTCAACTGTGTGCCGGGTTCGCCGATGGACTGAGCAGCGATCACACCTACGGCCTCGCCGATATTCACTGGCGTCCCACGGGCGAGATCGCGCCCGTAGCAAGTTCCGCACACGCCGCCTTTGCTTTCGCAGGTCAATACCGAGCGGAGGAGGATCGATTCGACGCCCGCGCGCTCGACTTCTTTGACGTGGGACTCGGTCATGGTCTCGCCGCCGCGGACGAGAACTTCGCCCGATAGCGGGTCTACGACGTCGACCGCGGCCGACCGGCCAAGGATCCGTTCGCCCAACGACACGATGACTTCGCCGCCTTCGAGAACCTCTTTGATGGTCAGGCCGTTTTGACTACCGCAATCCCGTTCGACGATGATGCAATCTTGCGAAACGTCAACCAACCGCCGGGTCAAGTAACCCGAGTTAGCGGTCTTGAGTGCGGTATCCGCCAGACCCTTACGGGCGCCATGCGTGGAGTTGAAGTACTCGAGAACCGAGAGGCCCTCTTTGAAGTTAGAGATAATCGGCGTTTCGATGATCTCGCCCGACGGTTTGGCCATCAGACCGCGCATGCCGGCAAGTTGCTTCATCTGGGCCACCGAGCCGCGTGCGCCGGATTGCGCCATCATGAAGATCGAGTTGACGTTCTTGCCGCCGCCGTCGGAACCTTCGACGTCGCTCGACATCCCTTTCATCATCTCGTCCGCAACCTTCTCGGTGCATTGAGACCAGGCGTCGACCACTTTGTTGTATTTCTCGCCCTGAGTGATCAGACCGTCGAGGTATTGCAGCTCATACTCCTTCACCAGCTCGCGCGTCTCGTCGACGAGCTTAATCTTGGCGCCGGGGATGACCATATCGTCCTTGCCGAAGGAAATACCCGCGCGCGCAGCATTCGAGAACCCAAGCGACATCAGGCGGTCCGCGAACAGGACGGTCTCCTTTTGCCCGCAATGGCGATAGACCTCGTCGATGACCTGGCTGGTCTCCTTTTTAGTCAGCAAGCGGTTGATCAAGGAGAACGGCAGGTTTGGATGCCGGGGCAGGATATCGGACAGCAACATCCGGCCGGGGGTGGTTTCCACAACGAGGCGGACCGGCGCACCGGTTTCGTCGACCGTGTGATACCTCGCCTTGATCCGAGCGTGGAGTGCCACGGCGCCGGTTTCGAGCGCATGTTCGATCTCCGCAACCGACGCGAAAGTCATTCCCTCGCCGGTCTCGCCGTTTTGCGCGATCGTCATGTAGTAGAGGCCAAGAACAATGTCCTGGGACGGCACGATGATCGGCTTGCCGTTGGCCGGGCTGAGGATGTTGTTTGTCGACATCATCAGAACGCGTGCCTCGAGCTGCGCCTCGAGCGACAACGGCACGTGGACCGCCATCTGATCGCCGTCGAAGTCGGCGTTGAACGCCGTACAGACCAACGGGTGTAACTGGATCGCCTTACCCTCGATCAAGACCGGCTCAAACGCTTGAATGCCGAGTCGGTGCAATGTCGGGGCCCGGTTGAGAAGCACGGGATGCTCGCGAATGACTTCTTCGAGAATGTCCCACACCTCAGGCCGTTCGCTCTCGACCAGCTTCTTGGCCATCTTGATCGTGGCCGCCATGCCGTAGTGCTCGAGCCGCGAGTAGACGAACGGCTTGAACAACTCCAGGGCCATCTTTTTCGGTAAGCCGCATTGGTGCAGTTTCAGCTCAGGCCCGACGACGATCACCGAGCGGCCCGAATAATCGACGCGCTTGCCCAAAAGGTTCTGACGGAAGCGCCCTTGTTTGCCCTTGAGCATGTCGGCAAGCGACTTCAGCGGCCGTTTGTTCGTACCGGTAATGACGCGGCCGCGGCGACCGTTGTCGAATAACGCATCGACCGACTCCTGCAACATCCGCTTTTCGTTGCGAACGATGATGTCCGGCGCGCGCAGTTCCATGAGCCTTTTCAGGCGATTGTTCCGGTTGATCACCCGACGGTAGAGGTCGTTGAGATCGGACGTCGCGAAGCGGCCCCCATCGAGGGGCACGAGCGGGCGCAAATCGGGCGGGATCACGGGAATGACCGTGAGGATCATCCATTCCGGACGGTTACCGGACTTAATGAACGATTCGACCAGCTTGAGCCGCTTGATCAGTTTCTTCGGTTTGACGGTCGAGGTCGTCTCCGCGAGTTCCGTGCGGATATCTTCGCGGGCCTTCTCTAAGTCCATGCTGGACAGCATCTCGCGAATCGCTTCCGCGCCGATGCCCGCCGTGAAACTCTCTTCGCCGTATTCGTCTTGGGCGTCGAGGTATTCTTCCTCGGTCAGCATCTGAAACCGCTTCATCGGCGTCAGACCGGCGTCGATGACAATGTACTGCTCGAAATAGAGCACGCGCTCCAGATCCTTCAGCGTCATGTCGAGCATCAGGCCGATCCGCGACGGCAGCGACTTCAAGAACCAGATGTGCGCCACGGGCGAGGCCAGTTCGATGTGGCCCATGCGCTCGCGCCGCACGCGGCTCAGCGTCACCTCGACACCGCACTTCTCGCAGACGATGCCGCGGTACTTCATGCGCTTGTACTTGCCGCACAGGCACTCGTAATCCTTTACCGGACCGAAGATTCGGGCGCAGAAAAGCCCATCGCGTTCCGGCTTGAACGTCCGGTAGTTGATGGTCTCTGGCTTCTTAATCTCGCCGAAGGACCACGACATGATCCGTTCCGGGCTGGCGATCGAGATCTTGATCTGGTCGAAGCTCTGAACGCCTTCGACCTGACCGAAAAAGCGCATCAACTCATTCATCCGCGTAACTCCTTCCGCTCTTTGTTAGAGCCGGGCTCGCGCCCAATAATTCTTCGTCCGACCTAGCCGACCGTCTGGGACAATTCGACGTTGAGACCAAGAGACCGAAGTTCCTTGACCAGAACGTTGAACGATTCCGGCACGCCGGCCTCGAAGGTGTCGTCGCCCTGGACAATGGCCTCGTAGACCTTCGTCCGGCCTGCCACGTCGTCCGACTTCACGGTCAGCATTTCCTGCAAGGTGTAGGCGGCGCCGTAAGCCTGCAGGGCCCAAACCTCCATCTCGCCGAAGCGCTGGCCGCCGAACTGCGCCTTACCGCCCAACGGCTGCTGGGTAACCAGGCTGTATGGACCGATCGAGCGGGCGTGGATCTTGTCGTCCACAAGGTGGTGGAGTTTGAGCATGTAGATGTAACCAACCGTGACTTTGCGCGCGAACCGCTCGCCGGTACGACCGTCCACCAGGGAAACTTGGCCGGAGGTATCGAGACCCGCCCGATCCAAAAGCTCGACGATATCGGCTTCGTGCGCACCGTCGAATACAGGTGTCGCCATCGGCACGCCGGGCCGTAGGTTGTTGCCGAGCTCCATAAGTTCCGGCTCGGACAGCGGCGCAATCATCCGCTTGTACTGATCCTTGCCATAGAGCCCCTCCAACTCGGTGCGCAGCGCTCCGGACGACTGCCCCTGCCGGACGGCATCGACCATCTCGCCGATTTGCTGACCGAGTTGCGCCGATGCCCAACCGAGGTGCGTTTCGAGAATCTGCCCGACGTTCATGCGCGAGGGCACGCCGAGCGGATTGAGAACGACATCGACCGGTGTGCCGTCATCGAGATGCGGCATATCTTCGATCGGGACGATCTTCGAAATCACGCCCTTGTTGCCGTGCCGTCCGGCCATTTTGTCGCCAGGCTGTAGCTTACGTTTCACCGCGACAAAGACCTTGACCATCTTCATCACGCCAGGGAGCAACTCGTCGCCGCGCTGGAGTTTCTCGACTTTGTTTTCAAAGCGTGCCTGGAGGGCCGCTTCGGCGGAATCGAACTGCGTCTTCAGCCGTTCGATCGAATCTGCCGTTGCCGACTCTTCGATGCCGATCTGCCACCACTGGCCCGGGGTCACCTGGCTCAACGCTTCTTCGGTGATTTTGCCGACCGGGAAGCCCTTCGGCCCACTCGTCGCGGTTTTGCCGGTCAACATTTCCTTGAGACGGTGGAAGGTATTGCTCTCCAGGATTGCCTTCTCGTCGTCCTTATCCTTGGCGAGCGCCTTGATTTCCTCCCGTTCGATGGCAAGGGCGCGTTCGTCCTTTTCGACGCCGTGACGGTTGAAGACGCGCACTTCAACGACGGTGCCGGTGACGCTCGGAGGCAGGCGCAGCGACGTGTCGCGTACATCCGACGCTTTCTCGCCAAAGATCGCACGGAGCAGTTTCTCCTCCGGCGTCATCGGCGATTCGCCCTTCGGTGTTACCTTGCCGACCAGGATGTCGGAGGGCTCCACGTTGGCCCCGACATACACAATGCCGGCCTCGTCGAGATTCTTGAGCGCTTCTTCGCCCACGTTCGGGATATCGCGGGTGATTTCCTCTTGGCCGAGTTTGGTGTCGCGGGCCATGACTTCGAACTCCTCGATATGGATCGAGGTAAACACATCGTCACGGACAATACGCTCGGAAATCAGGATCGAATCTTCGAAGTTGTAGCCCTGCCACGGCATGAACGCGACGAGGACGTTACGCCCGAGCGCCAATTCGCCGAGATCGGTTGACGGGCCGTCGGCAATAATGTCGCCGGCCTCGACGCGATCGCCCATCTTTACCAACGGGCGTTGGTTGATACAGGTATTTTGGTTGGACCGCTGGAACTTCAGCAAGTTGTAGATGTCGACACCGGGCGACGACAGGTCGTCGTCGTTATCGGCGCGGATGACGATACGCGTCGCGTCAACCTGGCTAATGATGCCGGACCGGCGCGCGATCGAGGTCACGCCGGAGTCGCGGGCGACCACCTCCTCCATGCCGGTGCCGACGAGCGGGGCTTCGGCACGAATGAGCGGAACCGCCTGGCGTTGCATGTTCGATCCCATCAGCGCGCGGTTGGCGTCGTCGTTTTCCAAGAATGGAATGAGCGCTGCCGCGACCGATACCAACTGCTTGGGCGCAACATCCATGTAGTTGATGTCTTCGGGCCGGACCATGACGAAATCGCCCCCTGACCGGCAACTCACCAGGTCGGCGGTAAAGCGACCGGTTGCATCGAGATCGGCGTTCGCCTGGGCGATGGTGTAGCGCCCCTCCTCCATCGCCGAGAGATAGACCACGTCGTCGCCGATCTTACCGTCGGCAACCTTGCGATAAGGACTCTCGATGAAGCCGTACTTGTTGACCCGCGCATAGGTCGCGAGCGAGTTGATCAGACCGATGTTCGGACCTTCGGGCGTCTCGATGGGACACACGCGACCGTAATGGGTTGGGTGAACGTCGCGAACCTCGAAGCCCGCGCGTTCCCGTGTCAGACCGCCCGGCCCCAACGCCGAGAGACGGCGTTTGTGGGTAATTTCGGCGAGCGGGTTGGTCTGATCCATGAACTGGCTGAGCTGGCTCGAGCCAAAGAACTCGCGCACCGCCGCCGCGGCGGGCTTGGCGTTGATGAGGTCATGCGGCATGACGGTATCGATCTCTACCGAACTCATGCGCTCGCGAATCGCCCGCTCCATACGGAGCAAGCCAATGCGGTACTGATTCTCCATCAACTCGCCGACCGAACGGACCCGCCGGTTGCCGAGATGATCGATATCGTCGATTTCGCCGCGACCGTCCTTCAAATCGACCAACGTCTTTAGGATGGACAGGATGTCTTCTTTACGAAGAACGCGGAGTTGATCGTCGGTCTCGAAACCGAGGCGCGCATTCATCTTGACCCGGCCGACCGGTGAGAGGTCGTAGCGTTCGGAGTCGAAGAACAGGCTTTGGAATAGGTTCTCCGCCGTCTCCTCGGTGGGCGGCTCGCCCGGACGCATGACCCGATAGATTTCGATCAAGGCCCGCTCGCGGTCCGTCACTTTGTCGACTTCGAGCGTATTGCGGATGTACGGACCGATCGTCACGTTGTCGATGTCGAGCGTCGGCACCCCGGTCACGCCAGCCTCGATCAGCGCCGCAATCGACTCTTCGGTCAGCTCTTCGCCCGCTTCAACATGGATCCGGCCGGTTTCTTCGTCGACCAGATCGACCGCGATATAGCGGCCGATGAGCTCTTCCGAAGGCACCAAGAGCTCTTCCAGCCCCGATTCTTGGAGCTTGTTTAGTATACGGCCGGTAATTTTCGTCCCCGCCTCGATCGCGACCTTGCCGGTCTTGGCGTTGATCATGTCGCGCGCCGCTTTCAGCCCGCGCATGCGATCGGCATTCATCGGCACTTTCCAGGCGTCGCGTTTGGCATCGTATACGTACGAAACGCGGTCGTAGAACTGTTCGAGGATCTCTTCTTGGCCCATCCCGAGCGCATACAGAAGAGTTGTCGCCGGCAGCTTGCGGCGCCGGTCGATTCGCACATGGACGATGTCCTTGGCGTCGAATTCAAGGTCGAGCCACGAGCCGCGATAGGGAATGACACGCGCCGCGAACAGGAACTTGCCCGATGAATGGGTCTTGCCCTTGTCGTGATCGAAGAACACGCCAGGCGAGCGATGCATTTGGCTCACGATCACCCGTTCGGTTCCGTTCACGATGAATGTGCCGTTTTTCGTCATCAACGGCATGTCACCCATGTAGACGTCTTGCTCTTTGATATCGAGGACCGAGCGCGAGCCGGTCTCTTCGTCCACTTCGAAGACGATCAGGCGCAAAGTCACCTTCAGCGGAGCCGCGTAGGTCATGCCCCGCTGTTGGCACTCCTCGGTGTCGTATTTCGGGTGCTCAAGTTCGTATTTGACGAATTCGAGCGAGGATGTCTCCGAGAAATCGGCGATCGGAAACACCGACTTGAAGACAGCCTGGAGGCCGGTATCCGTGCGATCCGCGTCAACAACGCCAATCTGGAGGAAGGTATCCCAGGAGCTTTTCTGCACCTCGATCAGGTTGGGCATCGACGTCGCCGCCATGATGCGACCGAAATCTTTGCGAACCCGTTTGCGACCGGTGAAGGACAGTGACATATCCGCTCCTTTAGACCCGCTTGTCATCCCGCTTCGCGCTGTGGGTCTGCGCGCGAAACGCATGAACCGGCCCGGCGGAATCAAATTCCGCCGGCCGGCCTATGAGGTAACGCCCTCGCGTCGTGTACGGTCCGCCGATGTGGCGCCCCGCTTTTTCATCGCTCGACTACTTGATCTCAACGGTCGCGCCCGCACCCTCAAGCTGCTCTTTGATCTTGGCGGCTTCGTCCTTGGACGCACCTTCTTTGACTTCCTTCGGCGCTGCCTCGACAAGATCCTTCGCCTCTTTGAGACCCAGGCCGGTGATCGCCCGAACCTCTTTGATGACGTTGATCTTTTTGTCGCCAACAGAGGCCAACACGACCGTGAACTCGGTCTGCTCCTCCGCAGCCTCGGCCACGGCACCTGGGCCGGCCGCTACGGCAACCGGCGCTGCCGCCGATACGCCCCACTTCTCCTCAAGCATCTTGGAAAGCTCGGCGGCTTCCATGACGGTGAGGCTCGAAAGGTCTTCTGCAATTTTCGCTAGATCGGTCATTTCTTCTTGCTCCTAAATTCGAATTCGTTGGAGTCTTTCGACTCAGGCGACTTACGCCGCATCCTTGGATCCATACGCCCCGAAAACGCGAGCCAGTTGGCCCGCCGGTGCCTGCAAGACGCCTGCGATCTTTGTCGCCGGTGCCTGCAGCAAACCAACAAGCTTGCCTCGCAACTCGTCGAGAGACGGCAACTCGGCCAAGGCCTTGACGCCTTTCTCATCGAGCACAGATTGCCCCATCGCACCGCCCACGATGACGAAGCGATCGTTCGCCTTGGCGAAACTGGCAGCGACCTTTGCAGGTGCCACCACGTCGTCCGAGTAAGCGATCGCCGTCGGCCCCTTGAGCAGGTCCGATAGGGATTCGTATGGTGTTCCGCGGAGTGCGAGCTTTGTGAGTCGATTCTTAGTGACCTTGAAGCTGGCACCTGCCTCACGCATCTTCCGTCGCAACTCGGTGAGTTGCGACACCGTCAACCCCGCATTCTGGGTCACAACGACCACAGCGGTGTTGCTGAAGATCTCGTTGAGCGAGGCGACCGTCTTCTCTTTCTCTAATCGGTCCACTCTTCTCTCCGTCGGTGGCCGGCGCGGAAACCGTGTCGGCCTGGTTGCACACAAGGACGCTTCACCGAAGCGTCCGTCTTGCCTGCCCCAGGGTTTCCAGCGCCAGGCGAATCGAATCCCGCCTAAACGCGTCTACCACTGTCTATGCAGGCGATGTTTCCATCATTACCCCGCCTTTCGGCGGCACCTACAGTCTCGGACAGGATCGGGCCTTGCGACCCTCGCTCGGCGGATTTCTCCGCCGGAACGCCGTCTAACTACTCAAACCTTTGCGACGCGCTCAGCCCAACAGACTGGGAACGTCGATCTTGATACCCGGCCCCATCGTCGAGCTGAGTGAGACCTTTTTCAGGTATACGCCCTTTTGACCGGTCGGCTTGGCCCGGTTGATCGCATCGGCAAACGCCTTGGCGTTCTCGATCAGCGCTTCCTTGGCAAAACTGGCCTTGCCCACGCCAGCGTGAACGATCCCTGCCTTTTCCACTCGGAATTCGACCTGGCCGCCCTTGGCGTCGGCGACCGCCTTCGCGACATCGGTTGTCACCGTCCCCAGTTTCGGGTTCGGCATCATACCGCGCGGGCCGAGCACTTTGCCCAAGCGTCCGACGATCGCCATCATGTCGGGTGTCGCGATACACCGGTCGAAGGGTATGTCACCGCCTTGGACCCGTTCGGCGAGGTCCTCCGCACCGACAACGTCAGCACCGGCCTTGGTTGCGGCATCGGCATTATCGCCCCGGGCGAAGACGCCAACCCGTACCGTCCGTCCCGTCCCGTTCGGCAGTGAAACGACCCCGCGCACCATTTGATCGGCGTGCCGCGGATCGACACCGAGATTCATAGCGATCTCGACCGTCTCATCGAACTTCGTCGTCGCGAACGACTTGAGCAAGCCGACGGCCTCGTCGATCGGGTAAGCCCGGTCCCGGTCCAATCCCTCAACGGCCTTCGCGAGTCTTTTTCCAACTTTTGCCATGATTACCCCACCACCTCGATGCCCATCGACCGGGCGGAGCCCTTGATCATTTCCATGGCTGCATCGACATCATAGGCGTTCAGATCGACCATCTTTTGTTCCGCGATTTCGCGCAATTGCGCCTGGGTCACGCGACCGGCCGTCTCGCGCCCGACAATTTTCGCGCCCTTTTGGATCTTCGCCGCCTTCTTCAGGAAATAGGATACCGGCGGCGTTTTCGTTTCGAACGTGAAGGACTTGTCGGTAAACACCGTGATCGTGGTCGGGATCGGGACGCCCTGCTCCATGTTCTGGGTGGCGGCGTTGAACGCCTTGCAAAATTCCATGATCGCGACGCCACGCTGGCCAAGCGCGGGACCGATCGGCGGCGACGGGTTTGCTTGCCCCGCCGGCACCTGCAATTTGATATAGCCCGATATCTTCTTCGCCATTCCTTATCCCTTCCTTCGCCGGACTGCCGGCTGCTGGGTGCGCGGTACGACCATGGCGGGTCTCCCGCACGACATTCTCAAAGTTTTTCGACTTGTGTGTATTCAAGCTCGACCGGCGTCGCCCGACCGAAAATCGATACGGCGACCTTGAGCCGCGTACGTTCCTCGTCGACTTCTTCCACCAGACCGTTGAACGACGTGAACGGGCCATCCGCAACTCTGACCTGCTCGCCGACCTCGAACGTGATCGACGGCTTCGGTCGTTCGATTCCCTCTTGGACTTGAACCAGGATGCGATCAACCTCAGCCTGACTCACCGGCGACGGTTTTGCTGCCGCCCCCAAGAAACCCGTCACTTTCGGTGTGTTCTTGATCAAGTGGTAGGTTTCGTCGGTCATTTCCATCCGGGCCAAAACGTAACCCGGGAAGAACTTGCGCTCGGCGTTGACCTTTTTGCCGCGGCGCATTTCGACGACCTCTTCGGTCGGTACCAACACCTCTTCGATCAGTTCGCCAAGGCCTTTGATATCGGCCTGCTCCATGATCGACTGCGCGACCTTGTTTTCAAAGCCCGAATAAACGTGAACGATATACCAACGCATGGCCACGGCCGTCAGCCTCCCAGGCCCAAGATCGCACGGACGCCAAACGAAAATATCTGGTCGACCACAAAGAAAAAGATCGAAAACAGAACGACCATGATGACGACCATCGCGACCGAAATCAGCGTTTCGCGACGGGTCGGCCAGGTGACCTTTGAGGTCTCCTGACGGACTTGTCGCAAAAACTCGACGGGGTTTGGTTTGGCCATATCTTCTTGACTTCTATCCTTGGCAGGAGTGGAGGGACTCGAACCCACAACCCCCGGTTTTGGAGACCGGTGCTCTAGCCAGTTGAGCTACACTCCTAAGGCCTCTTTACTCGATGATTGATGCGACGACGCCGGCGCCGACGGTACGTCCGCCCTCGCGAATGGCGAAGCGCAGACCGTCGTCCATCGCGATCGGCGCGATCAACTCAACTTCCATCGTCACGTTGTCGCCCGGCATCACCA
>JAVJOO010000007.1 GCA_040216735.1 Alphaproteobacteria bacterium
GCGGGTCAGGAGGGTAGACCAAAGGGTAGACCACCGACGCCTCTTCACATCGAACCTGGGCCGCAGTAATACTGGAGATCGTTGGAGATCAGGGGCTACCTGATGCCTGTGACAGGGAACGACCGGTGCACCCGGCACCAGTCCCTAGCGCCCACTTTAGGTAACCCCTTGTTTCTCCAGCGGTTTCTTTTTGAACCCGCTCGGAGGGTAGACCACTCGAGTAAGCTTGGGGGAAGGGCCAGCTGATGAAGTTTGGTGAAGAACACCTGTGTGAGAACTGCGGCGCGCGCTATGCCGTCAGCTACTCCAGGCTCCCCGCAAGGGACTCAGACTGCGCAAACTGCGAAGTCTGTCGTCATGAGATGGCCAAGTGGAACGACACTTTTGTTCCGAGTTTCAAGCTCCAGCGCGATGGTAGCAAAGAGGGCTGAATGGACAGCAGAAGAAGAGCACCGAGTGCTAAGGATCTGCGGGTGGAGCGAGAATACGAACGTCAGCGAGAACGCGAGCGCCTGCCTACAACCGCCGACATAAGAGAAATACGAAGTCTCGACAAGGAACAGCTGCAGGATCAGCTATACGAGGAACGAAGAGTCCGTATTGAGTTGATGAGTGAAAAAGACCGTCGTCCTGAGCGATGGGTGGACGTTCTAATGGGAGCAGTCTTTGCAGGAGCAGCGGCGGCTACCCTGAGCAGCTTGGGCTTACTCTGACCCCCATAGTAATACGCTCTGCTCTTAGCCAGTTGACGGCCGCTCACTCGATCTTCTTCATCCAGCGATGCAGCACCGCTAACGGATAACCTTCGCCGTAGCCTTCCCCAATCCCGACTACCTTCCAACCGCCCAAACGGTCGGTCACATCGGATGGACACTCGACCGCACGAAGACGGTCTCGAAAGCTATGACGGAACGAGTGAACGACGCAGCCAGTAGGCACCCTAGGCCCCAACCACTTGTTGAGCGCGGCACTGGCGCTGTTCGCTTTGCATTGGGCTTTGCTGCAGTACTTGGGAAAGAGGAACTCCGATTGCGCGTGCAAGAGCGCACGCCGTATTGCCCAAAGGGATGACCCCACCAAAGGTACTAGGCGCTCGCTCCCCTTCGTCTTGAGACGCCTCCACGGATGCGGTTTGAGAACGATATGGGGGATATCTCCATCCAGCACGACGTCAGACTTCACAAGCCCCACGGCTTCACTAAGACGCATCCCGGTATCACTGACCAGTGCGACCAGCCAACGCGCTTCGTCATCTAACGTTTTGCATTGTACTTGGATTGCTCGAACGACTCCGATTGGCACTGGACTGCGTCTCGGACTTCGGTTGTGCACGTCCTCTCCGAGATAGAGACCCGAGAAGGATCGCACCTCGCTGAGGCCCTGCTCCTTGGCGGTAAAGTTCACGATGGCGCGAAGCGAGGTGAGGATACGTTCCACCGACGCACGTGAGAGACCGCGCTGGAAGAGAGTATCGCGGAAGGCGTTCACCTCCCGTCGACTGTAAGTGTCGATTGGCTTGTCCTGACAGACCTCAACGAGGTAACGCACACACCTCTCTGCCGCTTGACCGAAAGTCGCTGCCCGGCCTGCCCCCTTCACACGCACGTAGAGTTCCTTCGCCTCGGTCAACAGTGGTGCCGTTGAGTCGAAGACAGCCGGTGCGGCTGTGTTGTTTCGGAGGAACCGGCGCAGCGTGTCGTCGCTCGTCTTCCAGCGAAGAGTCAGCCAATCCTCCTCGAGCTTGGCCGCGAGGGATGCCGACCTCGTCTGTGCTGCTCGCTGAGACCGCGTGCGAAGCGACAGGACGATGCGACGGTTGGTGTAGTGAGACCTGAGGTCCCGAGGAACACGTCTGCTGAAGTAGAAGACGCCACGCTTCTGGAACAGAAACTGGCAACGATTGGTCAACCCCATGGTCTACCCTCCGAGCGGGTTCAAAAAGAAACCGCTGGAGAAACAAGGGGTTACCTAAAGTGGGCGCTAGGGACTGGTGCCGGGTGCAGGATTCGAACCCGCGACCCCCTGATTACAAATCAGGTGCTCTACCACCTGAGCTAACCCGGCTTTGGTGCGCCAGTGATGCCACTGACGTTGCAGTTCGGTCAACACGAACCTTGCAGGCAGGCGTTGGTCACCGCCGGGAGTGCCACGCCAGGCCCGGCGGTTAGCGCACTTCCCGCCAAATCCACATCGTAGCGGCGAGGGCCAGCAGTCCTTCGATGCCCATGACTGTCAGCGCCATCGGTGCGCCGAGCCAGTTCGCGAGGAACCCCACGTGCAACATGCCGATGGGGCCCGATCCGATGCACACCGCAAGGACGCCCATCACCCGGGCGCGCATGGCCGGTTCCGACAACACGTAGGGCAGGGTGGCCTGCATGGTTGTGAAGCCGGCGATCCCCATGCCGGCGGCAAAGGTCACTAGCAGCGAGAACCCGTAGTGGTTCGACTGCGCAAACAAGACGACGGCGGCGATCATCAAGAACGAGCCGTAGAGGTAGATTTTGTTGAAATGAGTCGGTTTGGCGTAGCCGGCCACGAGCAGCGATCCCAGCAGCGCGCCGACGCCTTCGCTCGACAGCAACAGCCCAATCGGAAAAGCGGTCAGGCCAAGCTCCTCGCCGCCGATGACCGGCACCATCGCGACGTAGGGTAGGCCCCAGACGTTTAAGATCACGGTGATCGCCATCAGCCCGACGAGGGGGCGGTTGGCGCGGACGTAGCGCAGACCTTCGACGATATAGGCGAAGATGCCGTAGGCGGACGCGGCCAACGCGCGCGGCGGCGCGACGACGCCGAAGACCAACACGGCGCACGCGGCGTAACACGCGGTGGCGACCGCGAAGATGCCGGTGATGCCGATTGCTTCAAGCACGAAACCGCCGAGTGCCGGGCCGACAATGCGTGTCGCGTTATTGGCCGTGAGGTCGAGCCCCATGGCGCGGCTAATCCGGTCGACCCCCGCGATGTCGCCCATCATGTTGCGGCGAACCGGGAACTCCATGGAAAAGACGATTCCGTTGATGAAAGCACCGATGGCGATATGCCACGGCGTGATGACCCCGAAGATCGCGAGCAGGCAAAGAAACCCGGTAATCAAAACGAGGACGATTTCGCCCCCAAGCAGGAGCGCGCGTCGATCAAACCGGTCGGCGATGGCGCCGGTGAACGCGCCGAACAAAAGATTGGGGGCTGCGCGTGCCAAGTTTACCAGTGCGACGGCAAGCGCCGACTGAGTCACCGAATACGTAAAGACGCTGGTCGCCAGAATCTCGAACCACCGCATGGCCATCACAAAGGCCCCGACCGACCAAAGTCGGACGAAGGACCGGTCACGGAGGAGTGAGCGGATCTCGGGGGTCTCGCTGGGACGAACGCCCCCGTCGGTCAACGGCGCCTCGCCCCGCAGCGCGCGGTGTGCGCGCGAGGGTTAGGGTGCTGGTGGGGCAAGCGATGACTCATGCGATTGTCGCTGCGCTCAGCGGTGACTCTTCGGCGAACGCGTCGTCATGGTGCTCGGCAAGGTCGAAATAGAAGGTTGAGCCGATGTCGATTTCAGACACGAAACCGACTTTCCCTTGGTGCCGTTCGATCAGCATTTTGCAAATGCTTAGCCCAAGGCCGGTGCCGCTTTCACGCCGCTCACCCTGGTCGGCCTGGGTGAACTTGTCGAAAATCCGGTCGCGGAAATCCATCGGAATGCCGCGGCCGCGGTCGGTAACAAAGAAGCGGATGGCACCGTTGGAGGTTCGCCGCGCGCCGACATCGATCGTCGAGCGCAGTGGGGAGAATTTGATGGCGTTCGACAGGAAGTTGGTGAAGACCTGCATCAGTTGATCGATCCCGCCGAACACCCGCGCGTCTTCCGGTGCCTCGGCGATTTCAATCGAGATGCCAAAGCGCTCGGCGAACCCGCGATTGGACTCCACGGCCATTTCGAGGAGCGACCACACTTGAATCGGGAAGAACGCAATTTCCATGCGTCCCGATTCGATCTTTTCGATATCGAGGATATCGTTGATCAATCGGACCAATCGATCGCTGTTGTTGCTGGCGATCTGGACGAGGTTGTGCGCCTCCTCGGGTATCTTCCCTGCCATGCCCGCGGATATAAGGCCGAGCGATCCGCTGATCGACGTCAGTGGCGTACGCAACTCATGGCTCACCGTGGAGATAAAGTCGTTTTTCATGCGATCGACGTTCTTGCGCTGGGTGATGTCGAGAAAGGTAACCTGGGCGGCCGGCGCGCCTTCCCAAACAACCGGCGTGATTCGCACCTCGATCCAAATGTGGACGCCGTCGCGGCGGATCGCGCGACGCTCGAAAACGTTCGGCAGGTCCTCGCCGCGCAGGCGGGCCAGGGCATTGCGCGACATCTCGTCGCGTTCCTCCGGCGCAAACAGCGGCAGGATCGAACCCATCGCCATGATCTCGTCGGCGCCGTCGTACCCGAACATCTCCGCGAACGTCTTGGTGGCAAAGACCGGCACCATGGCGCGGTGGACGCAAACGCCTTGGAGCGAACCCTCCAAGAGGTTGCGAAACTTGGTTTCGCTCCCGCGCAGCTCGGACTCAACTGCGCCCAGGCGGGCAATGATCCGCACCAGGATTAGAATGACTGGATAACCGATGAGAATCGGCATCACCCACGGCATGGCCCCAACCACCGGGCGTTCGGCGAGCGAAATGCCGTCGAGCGCATAACCGATCTCCACCGAAATGTTGGTGACGACCCAGACGGGCGCGGTCACCAGGGCCGCGGTCCAATGCACCCCGATCCGGTCGACCAGGCGAACCATGCTTCGCAAGAAGCGCTCGCTGCGCGGCAAGAGGGTGCCGACGTCGGGTGATGGAGCGTTCATGCGCGAAGCCTTTGGTGGAGCGGGCGACGATACTGCCGTCATTGGTGGCGAACAAGCTCATGGAGTGCGACCGCGATCGCTGCAGCTACGTTCAAACTATCGACACCCGCGGCGCGCGCGCGGGCATCGACCGGGAGGGCGACCGTGGCGTCGCAATACTCGCCCACCAGCCGGCGCAGTCCCCGACCCTCGGCGCCGGCCACCAGAACACAACGGCCCAGCGGGGCATAGTCGCCAAACTGGTTTGTCGCGTCGCCGTCCAGCCCAACAACGAAGAATCCGTCCTTTTTGGCTTGCTCCAAGGCGCGGGCAAGGTTCGCGACCCGAAGGATCGGGACGATTTCGAGGGCGCCGGAGGCGGCCTTGGCCAAGGCGCCAGATTCGCGCGGGGTGTGGTGCCGCGGGGCGATAACCGCATCGACCCCAAAAACCGCGCAATTCCTCAAGATTGCCCCAACATTTTGGGGATCGGTCACCTGGTCGAGGGCCACGACCCGCGTCGTATGGGGATCGGCGAGGATCCGTGGGTCGGCTTCCGGGAGCGGCTGAACCTGCGCGAGGAGCCCTTGGTGCACGGCCGTTTCGGCGACACCGGGAGGCAGGGATCGCAGATCAAGGGGTGCGACGTCGGGGAGATCGCGCGCCGAAGCACCGGAAATTGCTCGGCGAACCTCTGCGGCGGGTCCATCCGAGGCTAGGATCTGCAGAATTCTGCGGTTCTCGTTCCGGATCGCCGCCATAACGGCATGCGTTCCATACAGCCAAAACGCGCCATCTGGGCCCTGAACGGTGCTTTTCGCCCGGTTTGCCGAACGTTGACTGCGGTGGCGGGACGGTTTGCTGCGGTGCATGATTCGCACTATATAATGTCGGGACAGGTAAAGAAGGACGATGGTGCACGGCGAATTCGCCGGGCAGCCAAAGTTCTTGCTTGCTTTGACGTTGACAATACGCGGCAAATTCCCATAGTGCGGGCCTTCCGCCGGGCGGCTTCGGGCTAGACGGAGGGGTGCCCGAGTGGCTAAAGGGGGCGGACTGTAAATCCGCTGGCGTACGCCTACGTTGGTTCGAATCCAACCCCCTCCACCATCCGGCGGAGACTGGGTTTATTAAGGAGTACTGGGCGAAAACCGGTCTCACGGGGCAGTTTCTGGCGGGTGTAGCTCAATGGTAGAGCCCCAGCCTTCCAAGCTGGTGACGTGGGTTCGATTCCCATCACCCGCTCCAAACTTGGCCGAGTGACTGTTCCTGCTGGGTAGAATTTATTGGCCCGTGGTCTGTAGAGAGAATTAGGAAAAGACGATGGCGAAAGCGAAATTTGAGCGTACGAAGCCGCACTGCAACATTGGAACGATTGGCCATGTTGACCATGGCAAGACGTCGTTGACGGCAGCGATCACGAAGACGCTGGCTGAGACGGGCGGGGCGACGTACACGGCG
>JAVJOO010000008.1 GCA_040216735.1 Alphaproteobacteria bacterium
CCACGGTCATGCAACGTATCAAGGGTCGCTCTTCGCGCCGGGTCCAGATGGAGTTCCCCGAATTGCGAAAGCGCTACTGGGGCCGCCGGTTCTGGGCTCGTGGGTATTTCTCGACCACTTCGGGAAACGTGACCGACGACAACATACTTGAGTACCTCGCACTAACTGGAAAACATGATGCTACCGGCGACAGCCGGTAGTGGTTCACTTCGGTTGCGGAAAAGAGGTATCTGCTTGATAACGGCGAGGATTTTCAGCGATACCACGCGCGGATGATCCAGGAACGCGACGATGGCAGCACCGATTGATTCAAATCAACTAATTCAAACTCATGAATTTGTTGTTGCGTCCGGCTGCCGCAGTGGACTACGGTACGCAAAGCAACCTGATACAAAAAATTACAAGGTAGCGACTTAGGGAGGGAATATGAGGCTCACGACACTAGCACTGGCGGTTGCCTCGCTGGGCGCGCAGGCCGCGCTCGCGGCAGAAGTGGCCCCGCAGGATGTGACCTACGACGATTACGGCGCCATTGCGACTTCGCTGTCGGGCGCACCGGGCGACCCGGAAAGCGGCGCGGTGATCATGAAGACCAAATCCAAGGGCAATTGCATCTCGTGCCACGCGGTGACCGAGCTCAAGGATGCGCCGTTCCATGGCGAAGTCGGTCCGATTCTCGATGGCGTCGGTTCGCGCTGGGAAGAGGCCGAGCTGCGCGGCATCGTCGCCAATGCCAAGATGACTTATGACGGCACGGTGATGCCGGCATTCTACAAGACCAGCGGTTTCATCCGTCCCGGCAACGGCTTTACCGGCAAGGCGGGCGAAGAGCCGCTGCCGCCGCTGCTGACGGCGCAGGAGATCGAAGACGTGGTGGCGTTCCTGATGACGTTGAAAGACGAGTGACCGCCCGTCAGACGAGACAAGGAGACAAATGATGGATTTCACGCGACGCGAAACGCTGGCTCTCGGTGCCGGTGCCGCGCTTCTGACCGTCCTGCCGTTCCGCGCCTTTGCGTCGGTGGACGATCTTATCAATGATTTCACCGGCGGAGCCGAAACCGGTGAGGGCGGGCTCGAGCTGACCGCGCCCGAGATCGCCGAGAACGGCAACACAGTCCCGATCGAGGTTTCGGCCCCCGGCGCCACCGCCATCGCGGTCTTTGCCGCCGGCAACCCGGCGCCGCCGGTCGCGACGTTCAACTTCGGCCCGCTGGCCGCCGCGCAGGAGGCCGCCACGCGGATTCGCCTTGCCGGAACCCAGGACGTGATTGCCGTCGCACAGATGGCCGACGGCAGCTTTGTCCGCGCCTCGAAGACCGTCAAGGTCACCATCGGCGGCTGCGGCGGCTAACAAGGAGACAGAACAATGGCAAAAGGTGTGAAACCCCGCGTCAAGGTGCCCAAGAAGGCCCAGGCCGGCGAAGCGATCACGATCAAGACCCTGATCAGCCACACGATGGAATCCGGCCAGCGCAAGGACAAGGACGGCAACACCATCCCGCGCTCGATCATCAATCGGTTCACTATCCATTGAATGGAACGAAGCCACCGGCTTCCAGCCGGTCCGCTTCAGCTGACGAATGAGGGCTCCCCCGGGATTTGAGACCGCCCGAAGGGTGAAGTCTCAAATCCCGGGGGAGCCCTCATGAGCTATTCTAC
>JAVJOO010000009.1 GCA_040216735.1 Alphaproteobacteria bacterium
GATCAGCAGGGGAGGGTTACCGTTACGGTCAACCCGGAGGGTTCTCGGTTGTACAATGCTACAGTGCCACCATGATTTTCGATGATGGTTTTGGCTAGGCTGAGACCCAACCCTGTCCCTTCCGAATTTTCCGAGCGTGACTGATCACAGCGGTAAAAAGGTTCGAATACGTGTTTGATCTCCGCTTCGGGAATGCCGGGCCCGTCGTCCTCGATATGAATGAATGCCCAATTATCATCACGTTCGAGAAACACCCGAACTCGGTGTCCATAACGAATGCCATTATCGATCAGATTGCCGAATGCGCGGCGTAAGGCAACGGGCTGCCCACGGATGACGGTTTTCCTGTTGAGCTGCGTGGCGATTGCATCACCTCCTGTGTCCGACACATCATCGCAAATGGCTTGTAACAGTGCTCCAAGGTCAATCTCTTGGCGCCTTTCTAAATCAAATGCCTGCCGAACTAGGCCTAAAGTTGCAGATACGATGGATTCCATGTCGGCAACCGACGACAGCAGTTTTTCTTTTTCTTCGGAGGACGGTAGGGCTTCCGTTCGGAGCTTTATCAATGACAACGGAGTTCGCAGGTCGTGGGATAAGGCGCCCATCATCTCCGTTCTGCCTCGGATCATGTTTCTGATCTGATCCTGCATATCGTTAAAGGCTGCCGCAACATCACGAACCTCCGCAGCACCTTTGTCCGGCATCGGCGGTGCATGAATGTCAGATGCAAATCTCCGGGCAGCGCGGGCAACCCTTCGCCCGCGGCGCTCTCTACCACCTGCTGCAGAACCGTCTCTACCTTGGCGAGATCGTCCACAAGGGCCAAACCTACCCGGGGCAGCACACCGCCATCGTCGACCAGGCGCTGTGGGGCGAGGTGCAGGCGATGCTCGCCGCCAACCGGATCGACCGCAGGCGCGGCTCCAACGCCAAGGAGCCCAGCCTGCTCGCCGGCATCCTGTTCGACGAACACGGCCGCCGCCTGACGCCCAGCCACGCCAACAAGGGCGGGCGGCGCTACCGCTACTACGTCACCGATCCGCGGGACGGTGGCCGCCTTCCGGCAATCCGCCTTCCGGCCAAGGAGGTAGAAACCGCAGTCCTCGCGGAACTGGGGAGGTATCTAAGTACAGCGAGGGGCGCGCCAGGTAGTTCGTCGATCATGGAAGCCGACTGCATTGAGGTCCTGAGAACGAACGTCTTCAAAGTCGTCCTCGGGAACGCCGACCTGGAAATATTCCTCAAAGCGCCGGGTGATCACGAGGAGCAACACCTCCGCGTCCCATACTCGCTTAGACGACGAGGCGTTGAAGCCAAGCTGATACTGGATACTGATATCCACCCTCGGAAATCCAAACAGGACCCTGTTCTAATTCGAGGAATAGCCAAGGCATACATGTGGAACAAACGGCTGATGGCTGGCGATCCAACTTCGCTCCGTGCATTGGCGCGGGCAGAAAGCGTGACTGTCCGATATATCCAGAAGATGCTGCCGCTGGCATTTCTCTGTCCGTATGTCGTGTCTCAAGTCTTGGATGGGCAACAACCTCACGAATTAACTCTTGAGACTATCGTCAACTCGCCTATGCCACGAAAGTGGAAAGCACAAGCGCTCAGATTAGGCTTCTTATATGCAAGCAAATAATCAGATTAAACTGCTGCATTTTTGCGTCTTTGAAGCGGACTTCAATTGACCGTTGCGACCTATAGGTTTTAGTGATTCTTAGAATCTGATTTCTGGTTTGCGAAAAGCTCGAACCTTAGGTCATGTGCTCGAGCGGAGATCAGATTGATTTCGTCAATTTAGGGAGTCCCGTTGGCTTCGGAGGTTCTAATGGCTGCGTCTAATGGCCCTACAGTTCAATTAGTCAATCCAGCGTCGATCATCTCTGACTTTAAAAAGGGGAACCTGCACGTCGATTTTCTCGAAATGACGCTCTTGCAGAATAGTCCCTCTGACAACGCAATTTCTTACAATGGCAGAGGATACATCCGCCAAACAGAAGAAGGCGCGCTCGAATATAAGCTGTATGCGAACGAAACTCGTAACTCGAATTACATCGTCGACTTCAGGCGTCAGTTCGAAGTCCAGTCAGGCGAAGTCTTGCCTGAAGACTCATATTTCACCTTAACCGGCGTTGCCGCTAATGGGGGATCATGGAAGGCCGAACATGTTATTCCCAAATGCGACTGGCATGCTCAGCATGCAGACCCGATAGTTTATGGAAAGCTGTCGTCAGTCACAGGCGGGGAGCCGCCGTCGAACCCGAAAGCCATAGCATTGCATTTTTTTGAGAAGACCGATCTTCCGATACTCAACAATGAATCGAAATTCGGGATCGGGGATTCCGAATTTCATATTGAGAGCGGCGACGATAATTTCATTGTACGGGCGAAATCGAATTCTCCGCTTCCTGAGCACTTTGCTATACGTATAGAGGAAGCGTTACGGTTCCTGCTCGCGCAATCAGTCACGCCTCGAGTGATCGTTCAACCGAATTGCGTCACGCTCATATCGAAAACACTCAAATCTCCTATGATTCGGCTCGGGCCGCCGATCTCCCGTGGCTCGGAAGGCTTTCACGACAATTCTTGGGGTTTGTTTGGAACCTATCTTGACTATGTGACCCGTGAGACAAACTTCGCGAATTGGAACGCCTGTACGGGCTATCTGCACATGGCGCATGAGGCCAGCGCTAATTCATTGGATGCCTGGGCGATGGGTCTAGGGGTGGCTGTTGAGGGGCTCGCTAGCCTAATTAATTTTGAACAAGATGCCGAAGAAAGTAATAAGCGTGCGGAAGAAAAGGCGCGGCTAAAAGAACTTCAAAATTTCATCGTAGATCGGGTTTCTAACCAAGATGCTTTTTCAGAATTCACAGAGCGAGTTCGTGGCCTTGTCGCCGGATTAACCTCTGTGCGCGCTATAGATCGCATGAGATGGCTCTCTAGCCTGGACAAAATTGATCCCTCCCACATTGAAGCGTGGCGGAGGTTACGCAACAGTAGTGTTCATCCAAAATCGAGAGGAGAAGTGGATATTGCATCTGTAGATTTTCAGAAAATGATCGACGAGGTGCACTGTGTGACCGTGCTTCTCTACCATATCGTATTTCACATTATTGGTTATTCAGGTCCTTACACTGACTATGCGACGAGAAATTTTCCGGTGAAAAATTATCCACTTACTGTGGCTTCGTGAGAACGAAATTCTGGAGATTCCTCGAGTTAAAATCGTCATTCTTTGTGTTCGGGCGTTCGAGAGTGCCAAACTACTTCAAATTCCAATCTACTGGTTTTGACACTGGAGTTTGATTGTACGAGGGCAGTCTCTCCATCATCCCCATGACGACCGGCAAACGGCCCCGGAGAGACGTCCGGCGCAAATTCGCGGAAATTCGCGCGAATTCGGTCTCCTGGCGATCCTCACGCTAGGCAGCCGGGCCGTATCTGTTTGAAACTTCGTAGTTTATCTGGAGTGTGCCGACGACCGGCATTTGCCGGCAGACTAAATGGCGGAGAGGGAGTCCGCGTCCGCCATGTTGCGCCTTGTAGCAATCAGTAAAAATATGTTCGTAATTTCAAATAGATAATAGGTTCCACGCAAAAACTCCGTAGTTCCGTGTTGCGTGATGTTGCATTCAATGGCATATTTTATGGCGGGTAGGATGGTGGAATATCAAAATTCCTGATGGCGGGTAGGGTTCGAATTCCGCTTGTGACAAATCGTTGGCGGGTAGGATGGCGTCGAGACGCCTAACCGATTGACGAATAACAGAGTAGGAATCCGGAGTTCGAATCCCATGCCGAAAATAGCCAAGGAACTGAGCGCAACCGAAGTGCGCCGACTGACGCAACAAGGCGTTCATGCCGTTGGGGGTGTGTCGGGGTTGCTGCTACAGGTGACGGACACAGGGGCGAGGTCGTGGATACTACGCACCAAGATCGGGCCGCGCCGGCGTGAGATTGGCCTCGGGGGCTTTCCCGAGGTTCCGCTTGCAACGGCGCGGGACAAGGCGCGGGAAGCAAAAGAACTGATCCGCAATGGCGTCGATCCGATTGCCCAACGCCGCGCTGCACGGGTTGCGTTGATAGCTGCTGACGGCAAGGCGATCACATTTAAAGAGGCGGCGGAAAAGTTTCTCGGGTCAAAAACAGCCGAATTTAAGAACGCGAAACACGCGGCCCAATGGGGATCGACGTTGGCGACGTATGCCTATCCGACAATCGGCAAGCTACCCGTCGATGCGGTCGAACTAGCACATGTGGTCAAGGTGCTGGAGCGGATATGGGCGAACAAGACGGAGACGGCCACAAGGTTGCGGGGACGCATTGAAGCGGTGCTTTCATGGGCGACCGTCTCGGGTTTCCGTTCCGGCGACAACCCCGCCCGCTGGCGCGGCAACCTAGACGCCGTACTCCCCAAACCGACCAAGCTTAAGAACGTAAAGCACCATGCAGCGGTGCCGTGGCGTGACGTGGCGGCATTCATGGTGAAGCTGCGGAAGCGTGATGGTATGGCGGCGCGGGCGCTGGAATTTCTGATCCTAACTGCCGCACGGTCGGGAGAGGTTCGCGGCGCGACGTGGGCCGAGATCGACCTTGAACGGAAGGTCTGGACGGTGCCGGGTGATCGTATGAAGGCGGGCAAGGAACACGTTGTCCCGTTGTGCGACGACGCGGTGGCGTTACTCAAGGAACTGCCGAGGATGGAAGATAGCAACCTCGTATTCCCTGCGCCGCGCGGCGGGCAGTTGTCGGATATGACCTTGGCCGCTGTGATGCGCCGCATGAAGGTCGCCGCAACAGTACACGGCTTCCGCAGCACGTTTAGAGACTGGACGGCAGAGGCGACGGCGTATCCGCATGAAGTGTGCGAAATGGCGCTGGCGCACACGGTCGGAAGTACAGTCGAGCGAGCGTATCGGCGAGGCGACATGTTCGCCAAGCGGGCGCGGCTGATGGCGGACTGGTGCAAATTTGTGAACACGCCTGCCGCCAAGAGCGGCGACGTGGTGGCGATGCGGAAGGGGCGGGGCTGATGTCAGACAATCAAAAAACTCCGACGATCAATGTGCGATACGAGTTACCGAACGATGCAACAGAAGCGGAAAAGCGGCAGGCGGCTCGCGCGGCCATTTATACCCTGTTTCAAAAAGAACTGGCCGCGTTGCGTGAACTGCGTGCGGCATCATCGCTCGTCGAAGCCGATAACCGTGACGTCGATATGAATCTGGACGCGGCGGATGGAATCCTTGCGGAACTTTCTGAACGCATGGAACGTGGGTTATCGGAAAATGAAATCAGCGCCGTGTACCGGGAAGTGCGTAGTCTTTTCGACCGCGCAAAAGCGCGTCTCGATTTTGACCGCCAGAAGGCCATCAAATCGAAAGGTGGCGCGAGTAAAGGCGGGAAAAAGGGAAAGAAAACGAAGCAGGACGCGAACGCGCCCCGAAACCACAACATCCGCCGTGCCGCCGATCAGATGTATATGGAAGGCCATCAGGAGAAAGCCGTCGTTTCGAAGCTGAGCGAACGTTTCACTAAAGACGACGGCACCAATCTTTCAGCGCGGCAAATTCGACGGATTTTGAATAGCCAATAAATCTGTTGCCATGTAGGGGGCACGTGTCCGTATCGCCTCGTAACGTTTCGTCCGTCACCTTGACGGAGCGAAAACGATGCAACAGCAAGTTTACCTTTCCGACCAAGCCGTCGCCGCGCGCTATGGCATTCACCGAATCACGGTATGGCGGTGGGCCGCATCCGGCCTGATCCCGCAACCGATCAAGCTTTCTCCCGGCACCACTCGTTGGCGACTCGCGGACCTCGAACGTATCGAGGCCGAGCGCACCCCCGGCGGGCAGGCCGCATGATGACGCCTGCGATCTTGAACGAGGCGCTGCGTCTGGCGCAGCTTCGCGTCCGCGCCGCCCGCGCCGAATTGCGGGCCGCCGAAGTCGAACTCCGCCGGCTTCGGCGCGAACACCGGGGGGCGGCATGACCTGGATTTGCAAGGATTGCGGGGCCGATACGACACCTTGCACCGGTAAGCGCGGCTGCCGCCACAAGGGCAAATGGGAAGATTATATGGTGTACGATTCGGTGTGGCACGACGCCGGCATGAATATTGGTGACGCTCGTCTGCACGGTAAGGGGAAGGGCTACCTGTGCATCGGATGCTTGGAAAGCCGTCTCGGCCGAACGCTCACGCCTAGCGACTTCACCAAGGCACTCATCAATGATCCGTCCTTCCCCTGGCACACACCGCGCCTAGTCGCTCGTTTGACCGGTCTTGAAACGGAGGCCGGGTGACCATGCGCCCCGAACTCCAAACCATCGCCGCGAAACGCGCCGACACCATCGCCACGGCGACCGGATCGGCGCGACGGGTGCTCATGATGATCGAGAGCCTTGTCGCGGCTTCGCCATGCCCAGCCGAGCGGCGGGCGTTGCGATTGCAGGCCGTGGCCATCCGGCGGAACTTGATCGCGATCATGAAAGCGCCGTCACCGTTCGTTCGGCCCGTGATCGTGCCGCCCCCTGTGACTGTCACACCAACATCGCCCGACGCACCGCGCGTGCCGCGCCGGATCGATATGCAACCTATTGAGCGAGGGGCACCTTAGATGGACGTGCATATGGAAACCGCCCACCGGGGGCAACCGGCAGGCGGCGGGGTAATCGGAAATTTGAGCGTTCCCAATCTTACCCCAGAAACCCCGAATTTTCAACTTCTCGACGCCGCCTTGGCCGAGATCGACGCGGCGCGCAAGGCGGCTCGGACGGCGGGAACAGGTAAACGGCGCGAACATTTCCAGCTTGTCGCCGACGACCTTTCGAACTGGATTGCCGACGATTTCCTTAAGGCGCGCCGCCGCATCCCGAACGAACCGCCCGGCCGGCGCGTGCCGCCGACTACCAGTGACCTTCGAAATATGGTCGACGCACAACGCCGCCTAGCTTCGGCTCGTGCTGCCGCCGAATTATGGGACGCGGCGGTCATGGCGGCGCTCGACGGCGGTCAATCGAATTGGGAGCGCATGGCGTTGGAACTAAGGCGGGCGGAAAGCCGCGTGGCCGAACTTGAACGGGAAGCTAAACCCTATGTCTGAACAAGATCATCTTGCGCAGTTGCGCGCCGAAGCGTTGCGGATCGCCGGATACGCGGGGCCTGTGGCGGCAACCGCACCGGCGCCCTATGACTTCGCGCATACCGAGGATGCGCTTGCCCTTCGCCTTGTAGCCGCGCTGGACAACCGCGCCAGGTACGTTGCGCCGTGGTCCGCATGGTATCTGTATGACGGCACCCGCTGGCGCGAGGACTCGACGCTCGACATGTACGACGCGGCCCGCCGTATCTGCCGCGACCTTGCCGATACCGCTAAGGCCGACCCGGCGCTCACCGAAGCCGAGCGCAACAAGATCATAACCCGGCTACGGCAGGCCGGGACGGTTGCCGCGGTTGAACGCATGGCGCGATCCGACCGCGCCGTCGTCGCCACCGTAGACCAGTGGGACGCGGACCCGTGGTTGCTAAACACTCCGGCGGGCGTTGTGGATCTGACGACCGGCACCATGCGCGAACATCGGCCCAACGACCACATGACAAAGATAACCGCCGTTGCACCGGGCGGCGATTGCCCCCTATGGCAACTCTTCCTGCACCGCGTCACGGCGGGCGACGGCGACCTAGTTGGCTATCTACAGCGCCTCTCAGGGTACGCCTTAAGCGGCTCGACGCGGGAACACGTCCTTCCCTTCGCGCACGGGCCGGGCGGCAACGGCAAGGGCGTGTTCATCGGCGCCATTTCCGGCGCGATGGGGGACTATCACCGCGCCGCCCCGATTGAAACCTTCGCCGCGTCCAGCACCGACCGGCACCCTACCGAATTGGCGATGCTTCGCGGCGCTCGACTCGTAACGGCACAAGAAACCGAGGAAGGCCGGCGCTGGGCCGAATCCCGTATCAAGTCATTGACCGGCGGCGACCGGATCACGGCCAGGTTCATGCGCCAGGATTTTTTCGAATTCGACCCTCAGTTTACTTTGCTGATCGCCGGTAATCACAAGCCGGGGCTGCGCTCGGTCGACGAGGCGATCCGGCGGCGGTTCCACCTGATCCCGTTCAACGTCACCATCCCGGCAGCCGAGCGCGACGAGCAGTTGCCGGAACGTCTCAAAGAGGAATGGCCGGGTATCCTTGCATGGATGATCGACGGTGCGCTGGCATGGCAACGCGACGGCCTCGCACCGCCGCCCGCCGTCACTGCTGCAACAGACGCCTATCTAGATGGACAAGACGCCATTGGGGCCTGGCTTGCTGAGTGTTGCGACTGCACCGACGCGGACGCCTGGACGGCGACAAACGACCTTTATTCGAGCTTCAAGCTCTGGGCCGAAAGGGCGGGAGAATTCGTCCTACCGCGCGCTCGCTTCCTCGACGCATTGGAAACCCGCCGGATGCGCCCACACCGGCAGAACAACAAACGAGGATTTATGGGCGTGCGTATCGTGCCCCAAGCCGTCCATGCGTTCCCGCCAGTAAATTATGGAAGGAATGCATAATTATGGACCCGCAGAAATCCGCCATTCTGCCAGTTTTGCCACGGCATTCCCTTATCACCGTCACGCGCGCGCCCGCGCGTACATACGTCCCATATGGAATCCGCTGGCAGAAGTGGCAGAGCGTCGTTGCCCTTGTGGCTGCAACTGGCGCGCAGGGTACGGGGGCAGGGAAAAAACAAGAGCCGCCTCCGCCCAAGGACCGGCTGCGGTACTCACAATTTCTTGAAACCAAGGTTCCCAAAGTCGCTTGAGAATGAGGCCATAAATTATGGGTAATTTTAGCAAATTACATAATCCCCCAGAACACTTGGGCCAGCACGGGCGCGTGTTCTTCGCCGACGTGGCCACCGAATACGGCATCGACGACTCGGCGGGTATCGCTTTGTTGACCACGGCGGCGGAATGCCTCGACAGGATGCGCGCCGCCCAGGTTGCCATCGCCATTCATGGGGAAGTCACCGTCGACCGCTACGGGGGGCCGAAGGTCAATCCCGCGTGCGCCTTGGAAAAGGACGCCCGCAACGGATTCCTTGCGGCGCTTCGGGCGTTGAACCTCGACCTTGAACCCCTCCGCGACCGCCCCGGCCGGCCTGCCGGATCATGATAGGAAAGGAATAGACCATGCCCACAAATCGAAAACGACGGTCCCGTAAACGCGGGAAATTCACCCCATTGCAGCTGGCCGTCCTTACCGGCGATCGACTGCCGGCGGACGTGTCTAAGTGGTACGTCGCGAACCTTGAGCATCCCGACCAGCCCGGCCTGTTGTCCGTCGGTGTGTGCGCACCACCCTTTGCCGAGGTGTGGCGGCAGTATCACGGCTCCCCCATGACCGACGCCGACCGCGCCGCCCTTCGCGCCCGTTTACCCGAGATCAAGGCGGCGGCGGACCTGACCCGGACCCGGCACGCCACGGCGGCCCCCGGCAGTGCATCGCCGGGCAACTGGCCGTCCAGCGAGACGGACGACTTTCAATCTGTAGCAACCCTGGATGAAGGAAACGAAAAATGACCGAAGCGATAGCACGCCAAATCCTGGCGAATGCCCTCGAAGTGATGAGCGACGAAGGCGTGACCGACGAAACCGTGACCCGCGAGACGATGGGCCTCGCAATAACACTCGCCATCGCAAACCCGACCGCCGTTGACGCGGACGACGTGGTTAAGCTGGCGTTGGGCCTGATCGGCGGGCATCGGGGCGGGCCGGACGGCATCGCGGCATGGGCCGAGGAATTGGCCGCGTCGATCCGTAACGACCCGGATGCGGCACCGCCGACAGTGTTCAATTGACCTGTGACTGTCACATTCTGCACAGTTGTTTAATTTGATAGTACTAGGACGCAGCGCCCTAAGTAAAAATGTGTTGCGTTATTTTCGAAGGGCGTTAGTATTTACTTGTTCCCCGGCGCTGCCATGAGGCATCGTCGGGGAATGCCGCAACGTCACGCCGTGCGCTGGCGTTGCCCCAATAAAGCGGCAAGCCGTGCGCTGCCGGACCCGACTCCCTTAACAACGCCGTGCGCTTGGGGGATGGGCGGATCACCCAACAACTTAAACACGCGCACCCGTGCGCCCGCTGGGCACGTCGGGGGCATACACAAGGAACACGAACCATGACTGCAATTCGTAATCATCGCGGCATCATCGCCGTGCGCGCCGAAGCCTCCGAAGTGACGACGGCGCTGCGGGAACTTACCGTCGAATGCGACGCATGGCGCGACCGCGAAAGCGCCAAAATCAAGACGCTTGAAGCCAATCTCGTTGAAATGGAACAGCGGCTTGCCGAGCGTGACCTTGCACCGCGTGGCGGTGCCCGGCGTTCGCCCGGTGCGGCGCTGGCCGACAAGCTGACCAAGGCCGATGGCTGGGGATCCGTTGCCGACAAGCGTTTGTCGAAAACGTCGGTCGCGGTTGACGCCGGCACCATGCTGTCCGTCCAGGCGAATACGGTCAAATATGACAACGGCGGATTCAACGTCAACGACCGGCAGGCGGAAATCGTCTCCGGCATGCAGCGCAAGCGCTGGCTGCGTGACCGGATCGCCATGATCCCGACGACGGGCGGGGCTGTGGAATTCACCCGAGAATTGGCGTTCACGAACAACGCGGCTCCCCAAGGCGGCGGAAGCCCCTTCGAACATGAAGGCGTGGCGAAGGCTGAGTCCTCGATCACCTACGAACAGGTCGAATTGAAGGTTCCGACCGTCGCGCATTTCATCAAGGCGTCGCGGCAGATTCTCGGGGACGTGCCGCTGCTGCGGCAGACGCTGGATTCGCGTCTGCTCTACGGCCTCGAAGTCGTTCTTGAAAACCAAATCCTGAACGGCACGGGCGTCGGCGCGAATATGTCCGGCCTGACCAAGAGCGGGAACCATACGGCCTTTACTCCGACGTCGGGCGATACGGCGATCGACTCGATCAACCGGGCGCTGGCGGCGCTCGAAACGAACGAAGCCCAGCCGGATGTGGTTGTGATGCACCCGACGGACTTCCGGGCCATGCAGCGCGTGAAGGCCAGCGGTTCCGGCGAATTCCTGTTCGGC
>JAVJOO010000010.1 GCA_040216735.1 Alphaproteobacteria bacterium
GGTGATGCCGGGCGACAACGTGACGATGGAAGTTGAGTTGATCGCGCCGATCGCGATGGACGACGGTCTGCGCTTCGCCATTCGCGAGGGCGGACGTACCGTCGGCGCCGGCGTCGTCGCATCAATCATCGAGTAAAGAGAACGCAGCGGGTCGATAGAGGAAAACATGGCGATCGATAGTCAAAATATTCGGATTCGCCTCAAGGCGTTCGACCACCGCGTTCTCGATCAATCGACGAACGAAATCGTCACGACCGCCAAGCGGACCGGGGCGAGCGTTCGTGGGCCAATTCCTTTGCCCAACAAGATCGAGAAATACACGGTGCTTCGGTCGCCCCATATCGACAAGAAGTCCCGCGAACAGTTCGAGATCCGCACGCATCGGCGGCTTCTCGATATCGTTGACCCGACCCCGCAAACGGTGGACGCGCTGATGAAGCTCGATCTTGCCGCGGGTGTCGATGTGGAGATCAAACTTTAGGTTAGCCATGCGCACCGGTCTCATCGCACAAAAAGTCGGCATGACCCGCGTCTTCACGGACGACGGTCGTCATTTGCCTGTCACCGTCCTCAAAGTCGACAACCTCCAGGTTGTCGATCAGCGGACCCATGAAAAGAACGGCTACACCGCTGTACAGCTCGGCGCCGGTGCCGCGAAGGTGAAGAACGTCTCCGGCGCAATGCGCGGGCACTTCGCTAAGGCAAAGGTTGAACCGAAGCGGTTGATGGCGGAGTTTCGCGTCGACGAAGACGGTTTGGTCGATGTCGGCTCTGAATTGTCGGCCGCCCATTTCGTCGCCGGTCAGTATGTCGACGTTTCGGCGACCTCAATCGGCAAGGGTTTTGCCGGCGCGATGAAGCGGCACAACTTTGGCGGTCTGCGTGCCAGCCATGGCGTTTCAGTATCGCACCGGTCGCACGGTTCGACCGGTCAGTGCCAGGATCCGGGCAAGGTCTTTAAAGGCAAGAAGATGGCCGGTCAGATGGGTAACGCTCGCGTCACCCTGCAGAACCTGGAAATCGTCAGCACCGACGATACCGCTGGATTGATCCTCGTGCGGGGCGGCGTTCCCGGCGCGGCTGGCGGTTGGGTTTTCGTTCGCGACGCCGTCAAGCGGGTGCGCCCGGATGAGGCGCCCTATCCGGCACAGTTGCGTGGGTCGACCGAGCCTTCGGGCGACGCGGCGGCACCTGCACCTGAGGCGGTCGATGAACCGGCGGCCGACAGCGGCGCCGAAGCCGAGAAGAAGGACTAGGCGATGAAAGCCAAGGTCACAACTTTAGAGAACAAAGCCGCCGGCGACATCGATCTTGACGATGGCGTCTTCGGCCTGCCGTCGCGCCCGGACCTGATCCACCGGATGGTCCGTTGGCAGTTGGCCAAACGGCGCGCCGGGACGCACAAGGTCAAGGTGATTAGCGAGATTCGCGGAACGACCGCGAAACCGTTCAAACAAAAGGGTACCGGTCGCGCACGGCAGGGCTCGGTTCGGGCGACGCAGTTCCGGGGCGGTGCCACCGCCCATGGGCCGACGCCGCGGGACCACGGCCACGATCTGCCTAAGAAAGTGCGTAAACTTGCGCTCAAGGCTGCTCTTTCCGCGAAGCAAGCGGAGGGCAAGCTGGTCATCATCGATACCGCAGACGTTGCGGAATTGCGTACGGCGAAACTCGCCTCGCAGATCAAAGCATTAGGCTGGCAGTCGGTTCTGTTTATCGACGGCACGGAACTCAATCCGAACTTCACCTGGGCCGCACGCAACATTCCTCTGGTCGATGTGCTGCCCCAGCAGGGTGCCAACGTGTACGACATCATGCGGCGTGACACCTTGGTGTTGACCAAGACCGCGGTGGAAGCCCTGCAAGGGAGGCTCGCATGAAGGGTCGTGAGATCAGCCGCGAGCGGATGTACGAAGTCGTTCGCAGTCCGGTCATTACCGAGAAGGCGACGCTCGCGTCCGAACACAACCAGGTCGTGTTCCGCGTCGCCCTCGATGCCAGCAAACCTGAGATCAAATCGGCGGTTGAAGGGTTGTTCAAGGTCAAAGTGAAGGCTGTGAACACGCTGCGTACCGATGGCAAGGTCAAGCGCTTCAAAGGCGTGATCGGTCGCCGTCCGGAAGTCAAAAAAGCGATCGTGACCCTGGAAGAGGGGCAGTCGATCGATGTCTCGACGGGGGTCTAGGCGATGGCGCTGAAGAAGTTCAATCCGACGACACCGTCGCGCCGCAATTTGGTGCTGGTCGATCGTTCCGACCTTTGGAAGGGCCGTCCGGTCAAGAAGTTGACCGAAGGCATGACCAAAAAGGGCGGCCGCAACAATACCGGCCGGATTACGGCGTGGCACATCGGCGGCGGACACAAGAAGCGCTACCGCAAGGTCGATTTCAAACGCAACAAGATCGGTGTGGCAACGGTCGAGCGCCTTGAATACGACCCGAACCGAACCGCATTCATCGCGCTGATTGCCTACGGCGACGGCGAACAGTCCTATATCCTGGCGCCCCAGCGGTTGCGGGTCGGCGACAAGGTTGAGGCGGGTGAAGGCGCCGACATAAAGCCGGGCAATGCCCTGGCACTCAAGAACATCCCGGTCGGGACGATCGTCCATAACGTTGAGATGAAGCCGGGTAAGGGCGGGCAGATCGCGCGCTCCGCTGGCACCTACGTGCAACTAGTCGGTAAGGACGCCGGCTACGCCTTGCTCCGCCTCGCCTCTGGCGAGCAGCGGATGGTTCGCGCGGAGTGCATGGCGACGGTCGGGGCGGTCTCAAATCCCGATCAACAGAATATCAAGCTTGGTCATGCGGGGCGTACGCGCTGGCTGGGCAAGCGCCCAACGGTGCGCGGTGTCGCGATGAACCCGATCGATCACCCGCATGGCGGCGGCGAAGGCCGTACATCGGGTGGTCGGCATCCCGTGACGCCATGGGGCAAGCCGACCAAGGGCGCCAAGACACGAAACAACAAGTCGACCGACCGCTTCATCGTGCGTCGTCGCCGTAAGAAGAAGTAGGAGGCAGCGTGGCTCGCTCCGTTTGGAAGGGTCCGTTCGTAGACGGATACCTGTTAAAAAAGGCCGAAGGCGCGCGCGCGTCGGGTCGAAAGGAAGTGATCAAGATCTGGTCGCGCCGCTCGACCATTTTGCCGCAATTCGTTGGTTTGACCTTCGGTGTCTACAACGGCCGCAAGTTCATCCCGGTCCTGGTGACCGAGAGCATGGTTGGTCACAAGTTTGGCGAGTTTTCGCCGACCCGCACGTTCTCCGGCCATAGCGCCGACAAGAAAGCTTCGAGAGGCTAAGGCCGAGAATGAGTAAGTCATCTGCACCCCGTCGCTTGAGCGACAATGAGGCTAGCGCGACGCTTCGCTCGCTGCGGGTCAGCCCACAGAAGTTGAACGTCGTTGCCTCGTCGATTCGCGGCAAAACCGCTGAATCGGCTCTTGCGACGTTGGCCTTTTCGCCGCGCCGCATCTCGGGCGATGTGAAGAAACTGCTGCAATCGGCGATCGCAAACGCCGAAAACAATCACCAGCTCGATGTCGATCGCTTGGTCGTCGCTGAAGCGACTGTCGGAAAGGCGTTCGTGATGCGCCGCTGGCGGGCACGGGCGCGCGGTCGGGTCGGCCGTATCGAAAAGCCGTTCAGCAATATCACGATAGTCGTACGCGAGCGCGAGGGGGACTGATGGGCCAGAAGGTCAATCCGATAGGGCTACGCCTCGGGATCAATCGGACCTGGGATTCGCGTTGGTTTGCCAACGACCGCGATTACGGAAACTTGCTCCACGAGGATCTTCAGATCCGCACGTTCATCAACAAGCGGTTGGCCCAAGCGGGGGTTAGCAAGGTTATCATCGAGCGCCCGGCGAAGAAGGCGCGCATCACGATCCATACCGCGCGTCCGGGCGTGGTTATCGGCAAAAAGGGGGCGGACATCGAGCGTCTGCGCCTCGAGATCGCCAAAATGACCAACTCGGAACTGCATTTGAATATCGTCGAAATCCGCAAGCCCGAGATCGATGCAAAGCTCGTTGCCGACAATATCGCGCAGCAGCTCGAACGGCGTGTTGCCTTCCGGCGCGCAATGAAACGCGCCGTCCAGTCGGCAATGCGGCTCGGTGCCCTGGGTATCCGAATCAATTGCGGCGGTCGTCTTGGCGGCGCAGAGATCGCGCGGACCGAATGGTACCGCGAAGGCCGGGTCCCGCTTCACACGTTGCGGGCCGATGTCGACTACGGCGAGTCCACGGCGATGACGGCTTACGGCACGTGCGGCGTCAAAGTGTGGGTCTTCACCGGTGAGATCATGGCCCACGATCCGATGGCGAAGGACCGGCGCCTGTCCGAGCAGCAGCAACAGGGCGGCGGCGCGCCGAGTCGAGGGTAATAGGCCATGCTTAGTCCAAAACGCACCAAGTTCCGTAAGGCGCATAAGGGCCGGATTCACGGCATTGCGAAGAGCGGCTTTACGCTCGCGTTCGGCGCTTACGGTTTGAAGGCGATCGGGCCTGGCCGTGTCAATGCGCGCGAAATCGAAGCCGCGCGCCGGGCCATCACCCGCGAGATGAAGCGCGCCGGTCGCGTATGGATCCGCATTTTTCCGGACGTACCGGTGTCGTCCAAGCCCACCGAAGTCCGCATGGGCAAAGGTAAGGGGTCGCCGGAATACTGGATGTGCCGCGTGAAACCGGGGCGGATCATGTTCGAAATCGACGGGGTGCCGCCGGCAGTGGCGCACCATGCATTCGAGCTCGGTGCCGCGAAGTTGTCGGTGCCGACCAAAGTCGTTGTCCGTCTGGGTGAGGGAGGCCACTGATGAAGGCCGAACAACTCCTCGGCAAAAGCGCCGATGAACTTAAAGAAGAGCTGCTTGGCCTACGCAAGGAGTCCTTCAATCTGCGATTCCAACGCGCGAGCGGTCAGTTGGAGAACACGGCGCGGGTACGGCAAGTTCGCCGGGATATCGCGCGAATCAAAACGATTCTCAAGCAACAACAGCCTGCTTCGTAGAGCGGAAAGAACAAGATGCCAAGAAGAACACTTACCGGTGTGATTGTGAGCAAGTCGGGGGACAAGACCGTGGTGGTCCGCGTCGAACGACGCGTGCAGCATCCGCTCTACAAAAAGTTCATTCGCCGGTCGAAGAAGTACCATGCGCATGACCCCGTCAATCAGTATCAGGTCGGAGATTTCGTCCGCATTCAAGAATGCGCGCCAATTTCCAAACTAAAGGCCTGGGAAGTCGTGGAGCAGGTCGCGCGCGGGTAGGCCGCGCACGCCGTACAGGGTCAAACAATGATTCAAGTCGAAACAAACCTAGAAGTTGCCGACAATTCCGGCGCGCGGCGCGTCCAGTGCATCAAGGTGCTGGGCGGCAGCAAGCGCAAGACCGCATCGGTCGGCGATGTGATTGTTGTTTCCGTCAAGGAAGCCATTCCGCGCGGACGCGTAAAAAAGGGTGAAGTACACCGCGCCGTGATCGTGCGTACGGCCAAGGAAATTCGCCGCCAAGACGGTAGCGCCATCCGGTTCGACAAGAACGCAGCGGTGCTGATCTCCAAGGAAAACGAACCGATCGGGACTCGTATTTTTGGCCCGGTGACTCGCGAGCTGCGCGATCGTCAATATATGAAGATCATCTCGCTTGCGCCGGAGGTGTTGTGATGGCTGCCAAAATCAAAAAAGGCGACAACGTCGTCGTCTTGAGCGGTCGGGAAAAAGGCAAGAAGGGCAACGTTGTCAAGGTTGATAAGGTGCTCGACCGGGCCCTCGTGCAGGGCGTGAACATGGTGAAGCGGCACAAGGCCGCGGGTGCTGGCGATCCGGGCGGGATCAGGGACATCGAGGCGCCGATCGCGCTATCGAACCTGGCGATCGAGGATCCCAAGGACGGGCGTCCGACGCGGGTCGGGTTCAAACGGCTGGAAGATGGCCGCAAGGTGCGGTTTGCAAAACGCTCCGGCGAAGTGATTGACAGGTAGACGGCCATGGCAACGCGCATGAAGGCGATATACGACAAAGACATCAAGCCGGCGATGACCGAGCGCTTCGGCTATGCCAACGCTTTGGCGGTGCCTCGCATCGAGAAGATCGTCCTCAATATGGGTGTCGGCGAAGCGGTTTCGGATAGCAAAAAAGTCAATGCCGCGGCGCAGGACCTAACGCTGATCGCAGGGCAGCGCGCGGTTGTCACGCGGTCGAAGAAGTCGATCGCGAACTTCAAGCTGCGCGAAGACATGGGCATCGGCTGTAAGGTGACGCTGCGCCGCGAACGGATGTATGAATTTCTCGATCGGCTGATCACCATCGCCCTGCCGCGGGTTCGAGATTTCCGCGGTGTTTCCGGGCGCAGTTTCGATGGCCGGGGCAATTATGCGCTGGGCATCAAAGAGCACATCGTTTTTCCCGAAATCGACTACGACAAGGCCGAAACGATCCGTGGCCTTGACGTGATTATTGTCACGACGGCGGAGAGTGATGACGAGGCGCGCGAATTGTTGCGCGGCTTCGGCATGCCCTTCGCCGCCTAGTAACGACTGGAAACAGAGGTCCAATGGCAAAGAAAAGCGCCATCGAGAAGAACAACCGCCGCCGCAAGCTCGCGGCGCGTTTCGCGGCCAAGCGTGCGCGTCTCAAAGCGGTCGCCAATGACGAGGCGAACCCGCAAGAAGAACGCTTCGCGGCCCGGTTGAAGCTCGCGGAAATGCCGCGGAATTCGTCGCCGACGCGGGTGCGAAGCCGTTGCGAACTGAGCGGACGGCCGCGTGGTGTCTACCGGAAGCTGCGCTTGTCGAGAATTGCGCTGCGCGATCTGGCATCGATCGGCCAGATTCCCGGAATGGTTAAGTCGAGCTGGTAGGAACTCTCCGATGACGATGACCGATCCCTTGGGCGATATGCTCACCCGCATCAGAAACGGGCAGCGTGCGCGTCTCTCCGAGATTTCCAGCCCGGCCTCGCGGCTGCGCTCGAATGTCTTGAATGTTCTGAAGACCGAAGGCTATATCCGCGACTTCGAACGCCTCGAGATTGAAGTCGGCAAGCCGGAACTGAAAATTCACCTCAAGTACTATGAGGGCGAACCGGTCATTAAGACCATCCAGCGGGTTTCGACGCCGGGTCGCCGGGTGTATTCGTCGATCCAAGATTTGCCGCGGGTCTGCAACGGCCTCGGTATCGCCATTTTGTCAACGCCGCGCGGCGTCATGTCGGATTCGCAGGCGCGCGAAGCCAATGTCGGCGGCGAAGTCCTCTGCAACGTAATCTAGAGAACCACCATGTCCCGTATTGGCAAGAACCCGGTTGTCGTCCCTAAGGGGGTCGACGTGACGTTGTCCGGCCAGAATATTTCTGCCAAGGGGCCGAAGGGCGCGCTTGCCATGACGTTGGTGGACGACGTCGTCGCGACGAAGGACGGCGATCTCATCCGCGTCGTACCGAGCAACGAGAGCCCGCGCGCGCGCATGATGTGGGGAATGCAACGTACTCTCGTGGACAATCTTGTTGTCGGCGTGGCGACCGGGTTCGTGAAGGAACTCGAGATCGTCGGCGTCGGTTACCGCGCCCAGATGCGCGGTAAGGATCTGGTGCTGGCGCTGGGTTTCAGCCACGAGGTCGTGCACAAGATTCCGGAGGGCGTTTCGGTCGAGTGCCCGACGCAGACACAGATCAAGATTTCCGGTGCGGACCGTCAGCGCGTCGGGCAGACCGCCGCCGAGATTCGAGCCTACCGCAAGCCCGAACCCTTCAAGGGCAAGGGTGTGAAGTATGTGGGCGAGTATATCTTCCGTAAGGAAGGCAAGAAGAAATAGGCCAGTTATGACTCAGCAATCTGTAAAACGACGCGTTCGTGTCCGTACCAAATTGCGCCGTAAGTCGGACGGGCGCCCGCGCCTGTCCGTGTTTCGCTCGCACCAGAATATCTACGCCCAGGTTATCGACGATGCGAAGGGGGCGACGCTCGCTGCTGCATCGTCCTTGGAAAAAGACATTGCCGGTGGCAAGGGTGGCAACAAAGAAGCGGCTGCTGCGGTCGGTAAGGCAATTGCCGAACGGGCGAAAGCTGCAGGGGTCCTCGAAGTCGTGTTCGACCGCGGCGATTACATGTTTCATGGCCGCGTGAAAGCGCTGGCCGATGCCGCGCGCGAAGGCGGCTTGTCGTTCTAAAGGGATAGTCAGCTATGGCGCGTCAAAATTTCGGAGATCGCCAGGACACGGACTTGGTCGACAAACTTGTCGGGATCAACCGGGTCGCAAAGGTGGTGAAGGGTGGTCGCAGATTCGGTTTTGCAGCCCTTGTCATCGTTGGTGACCAAAAGGGCCGGGTCGGCTGGGGGAAGGGCAAGGCGCGTGAAGTGCCGGAAGCCATCCGCAAGGCGACGGAATCGGCCAAACGGAACATGATCCGCGTACCCCTGCGCGAGGGTCGTACACTCCATCACGATGCAGCCGGGCGGTTTGGCGCCGGTCGTGTCGTTCTCCGTGCTGCGCCACCAGGCACCGGCGTGATTGCGGGCGGCCCGATGCGCGCGATCTTCGAGACGCTCGGCGTTCAAGATATCGTGACAAAGTCGATCGGGACGTCCAATCCGCACAATATGATCAAGGCAACGTTCGCCGCTTTGGAAAATCTGATGTCGCCCCGCCAAGTTGCCGCAAAGCGCAATAAGAAGGTGGGCGATATCATCGGGCGCCGCCGGGATACCGAGGCGGCCGAGGTACAGGCTTAGCAATGGCTGGGAACAAAAAAACTGTCCGCATCACGCAAGTTGGCAGCCCGATCGGGCGGCCAGGCGATCAACGGGCGACCCTCGCAGGTCTTGGCTTGAACAAGATGCACCGGACCCGCGAGCTCGAGGATACACCGGCGGTCCGTGGCATGATCGCCAAGGTCCACCACTTGGTCCGCGTCGAAGACGCGGAGTAGGGACGAGTCATGCAGCTTAACGACATCGCCGACAAAGAAGGATCGCGCCGACCGCGCAAACGGGTTGGTCGCGGTATCGCCTCGGGCACCGGGAAGACGTCGGGCAAGGGCCACAAGGGCGCCAAAGCCCGGTCAGGCGTGGCGATCAACGGTTTCGAAGGCGGGCAGATGCCGATCTACCGGCGTCTGCCGAAGCGCGGCTTCAACAATATTTTCCGCAAGGATTTCCAGCCGGTAAACATTGGTCGCCTTCAGCAGGCGATTGACGCCGGTCATTTGGATCCGGCGAAACCGGTCGATGCCGCGGCACTTGTCGCGGCGCGCGTTATCCGCCGCCCGCTCGACGGCGTCCGGCTCCTGGCGAGCGGCGCGTTGACCTCCAGCCTCGATATCGTGGTCGCCGGCGCCTCGAAAGCCGCGATCGCCGCGGTCGAAAAGGCGGGCGGCAAGGTCGCCGTGACCATCGTCGCAAAGTCTACGGACGAGGGTAAGAAGGCGGCCAAGCGCAGGGCAAAGAAGAACCAAGGCAGCAAGGCGGAAGTGGCGGAAGACAACGCCTAGAAACGTTTAGGGCGCGCGGCGCGCGCCTCACCCTAGGATGAAAATCGATGGCCTCAGCCGCTGAACAACTTGCCGCCAACATAAACTTGGGTGCCTTTGCGAAGGCAACCGAGCTGAAAAAGCGGTTGTGGTTCACGCTCGGGGCTTTGGTGGTTTACCGCCTCGGCACCTTCATTCCCATCCCGGGGATCGACCCGATCATCATGCAGGACATCTTCCAGCAGAATGCCGGTGGCATTCTGGGGATGTTCGATATGTTCGCCGGCGGTGCGCTCGGCCGCATGACAATTTTTGCACTCAACATTCTCCCCTACATTTCAGCGTCGATCATCATGCAATTGATGACGGCGGTTTCGCCGAAGTTCGAAGCGTTGAAGAAAGAGGGCGAATCGGGTCGCAAGAAGATCAACCAATACACTCGGTACGGCACTGTCCTTTTGGCCGCGTTGCAGGCCTATGGGATTGCCGTCGGCCTAGAGAGCATGACCAGTTCGCAGGGCAGCGCGGTTTTCGACCCCGGTGCGTTCTTCCGGATCACGACGGTCATTACCCTGACCTGCGGTACGGTCTTCTTGATGTGGCTTGGCGAGCAAGTGACGGCGCGTGGCGTCGGCAACGGAATTTCGCTGATCATCTTCGCAGGCATCGTTGCGAATCTGCCGTCCGCAGTTGTCGGTACGTTGGAATTGGGCCGAACCGGTGCCATGTCGGTCGGCATCATCCTTCTCCTCATCGTCCTGATGTTCGCCGTCGTCACCTTCGTGGTGTTCATCGAGCGGGCGCAACGGCGCATCGTGGTCCAGTACCCGAAACGCCAAATGGGCAACAAGATGATGGGCGGCGAAAGCTCCCACATCCCGCTCAAGCTCAATACGTCGGGTGTGATTCCGGTCATCTTCGCTTCGTCGCTGTTGCTGTTGCCGATCACTTTGGCGAATTTCGCTGCGGGCGGCGGGCCGTCGTGGTTGTTGACCGTTTCGGCGTTGCTCGGTCACGGGCAACCACTGTTCCTGATCTTGTATGCGGCGGGCATCGCGTTTTTCGCGTTCTTTTACACCGCGATCGTTTTCAACCCGACTGACACCGCGGATAACCTCAAGAAGTACGGCGGCTTTATCCCCGGAATTCGGCCAGGGAAGAACACAGCCAACTACCTCGACTACGTCCTAACGCGATTGACGTTTGTAGGCGCGGCGTATCTCGTTGCCGTGGCGATCATGCCCGAGATCATGATTTCGCGCTTTGCGATCCCGTTCTATTTCGGCGGGACGTCGCTCCTTATCGTTGTCACGGTTTCTATGGATACCGTGGCGCAGATCCAATCCCACCTCCTCGCCCATCAGTACGAGGGATTGATCAAGAAATCCAAGCTCCGGGGCCGGAATCGATGAATCTCATCGTCCTCGGGCCGCCGGGTGCTGGCAAAGGAACGCAAGCCCAGCTTCTTGAGCGAGACCGAGGATTCATTCAACTCTCGACCGGCGATATGCTCCGCGCCGCCGTCGCCGCCGGTACGGAAATCGGTCGAACGGCGAAAGAGATCATGGACCGAGGCGCCCTCGTGCCCGATGACGTTATGGTCCAAATCATTGCCAATAAGCTCGATGAGATCGGCGATCGCCCGTTTATCCTCGATGGCTTTCCCCGCACCCACGGACAGGCCGAAGCGCTCGACACGCTCTTGGTGCAAAAGGGCAAGCAACTCAGCTACGTCATTGAGTTGAAGATCGACGACAAAATTCTCGTAGAGCGAGTTGTCGGTCGTTTTACCTGCGCGGTCTGCGGCGAGGGCTATCACGACACCTTCAAGCCCACCAAAGCGGACGGTGTCTGCGACCGGTGCGGCGCCACCGAGTTCAAACGGCGGTCCGACGACAACGAACAGGCCATGCGGACCCGGCTTGAGGCTTATCATGCCCAAACCGCGCCGCTGATCGATTACTACCGTGGCAAATCGATGCTGCGCAGTGTCGACGGTTCGGCCGATTTCGCCGCCGTGACGGCCCAAATTGCCGAAATTCTCGACGGAAACTAGGCGCGGATTGTTGACTTTGGCGTACCGTGAACTAATAATCCGCTCGCCCTTAGGGCGAAGCAAAATCGATATCAAGGCACAACGCGCTGGAGCCGTGGGACGGTTCCTGTCGGCGTTTTTCTATGCAGGAGATAGGTCGTGGCGCGAATAGCGGGCGTAAACATTCCGAGCAACAAACGCGTCGAAATCGCGTTGACCTACATTTTCGGGATCGGGCGCACCAAGGCGCGTCTCATTCGTGAAAGGGCGGGCCTCGCGGCCGAACGGCGCGTCAACGAGTTGACCGATGCCGAGGTCAGCCAAATTCGCGAACTCATCGATGCCGAGCATGTCGTCGAAGGTGATCTGCGACGCGAAGTGTCGATCAATATCAAACGGTTGATGGATCTTGGTTGCTACCGTGGCCTACGTCATCGTCGGCGTCTGCCGGTGCGTGGGCAGCGGACACATACCAACGCGCGCACCCGCAAGGGCCCGGCCCGGCCCATCGCCGGCAAGAAAAAGGCGTAAGGACACAGCATGGCTAAGGATGTAGCGCGCGTCAGGCGCCGCGAAAGAAAAAACATTACGTCGGGCGTCGCGCACGTGAACGCCTCGTTCAACAACACCATGGTGACGATCACTGACGCGCAGGGCAACGCTATCGCCTGGTCGTCAGCGGGTGCAAACGGTTTCAAGGGTTCGCGTAAATCCACGCCCTATGCGGCGCAGATCGCCGCGACCGAAGCCGGCAAGAAAGCCCAGGACCATGGCATGAAGACGCTGGAAGTTTTGGTCCGCGGCCCGGGTTCGGGACGCGAATCGGCGTTGCGCGCGTTGCAGGCAGTCGGGTTTACGATCATGTCCATTCGCGACGTGACGCCGATCCCGCACAACGGTTGCCGGCCGCCCAAACGGCGCCGCGTTTAGTCGACCGAAAGAACGACCTCAATCGTAAACGGAATGGCCGGCTTCGTGCCGGCGAGCAATACGAGGATGTGGACGTGATTCAGAAGAATTGGACCGAGCTAATCAAACCGAACAAGCTCGCGATCGAAAGCGGCGAAGACGCCAGCAAGGTTGCGACTATGGTTGCGGAGCCGCTTGAGCGCGGCTTCGGCCTGACCCTTGGGAACGCACTGCGGCGTGTCCTCCTGTCCTCGTTGCAGGGCGCTGCCGTAACGTCGGTACAGATCGAAGGCGTGCTGCACGAATTCTCTTCGATTCCGGGCGTGCGCGAAGACGTCACCGATATTGTCTTGAATATCAAGACCTTGGCGTTGCGCATGCATGGCGATGGCCCGCGCCGGGTAACGTTGCGCAAGACCGGGCCGGGCGAGGTTAAAGGCGGCGATATCCAACTGGGCCACGATCTCGAGGTGATGAACCCCGACCTCGTGATTTGTACGCTTGATGAAGGCGCGCAGATCTCGATGGAACTGACGGTCGAGAATGGCAAAGGTTATGTTGCCGCCGAAGTTTCCAAAGAAGAAGACAAGCCGATCGGCCTAATCCCGGTCGATGCCGGCTATAGCCCCATCCGTCGCGTGTCCTACAAGGTCGACAATACCCGCGAAGGGCAAAAGCTCGACTACGACAAGTTGACGATGCGGATCGAAACCAACGGCGCCGTCACGCCGGAAGATGCCGTCGCCTACGCCGCGCGCATCCTTCAGGATCAGTTCCAACTCTTCATCAACTTCGAGGAGCCGCGGGCGGAAACCAAGATCGAAACCCGGCACGAGCCCGAGTTCAATCCGAACCTTCTGCGGAAGGTCGATGAATTGGAGCTCTCGGTGCGTTCGGCCAACTGCCTCAAGAATGACAACATCGTCTACATCGGCGACTTGATCCAAAAGACCGAAGCGGAAATGCTCCGGACGCCGAATTTTGGCCGCAAGTCGCTTAACGAAATCAAAGAAGTTCTGGCGCAGATGGGGCTTCACCTCGGTATGGAGGTTCCCAATTGGCCGCCGGACAACATCGAAGAGCTCGCTAAGCGGCTCGACGAGAACTTCTGATCCAGGAGAAGTCCCATGCGTCACCGTAGACGAGTACGCCGTTTCAAACGGTCCAGCGCGCATCGTCAGGCGATGTTCGCCAACCTTGCGTCCGCGCTCATCAAACACGAGCAGATCAGGACAACCTTGCCCAAAGCCAAGGAGCTACGGCCGATCGTCGAGCGGCTCATTTCCTTGGGTAAGCGCGGCGACCTTCACGCCCGTCGGCAGGCGATCGCCCATATCGGCGACCGCGACCAGGTCGTCAAACTCTTTGACGTCCTCGCGGCCCGCTATGCCGCACGCAGCGGCGGATATTCGCGGATCCTGAAAGCGGGCTTCCGTTACGGCGATTCCGCGCCAATGGGCGTCATTGAATTGGTGGATCGGGATACCGATGCCAAAGGGATGGATTCCGGTCCGGTCGATGTAGAAGACGACGATGAGGCCGAAGCGGCCTAACCGAACCGATCCGACAAATCCTCTAAGGGGCGGCCCAGTAGGGCTGCCCCTTTTTGCGTCCGGCGTTACACTCGGGGCTATGTCACGCCGTTTGTTCCAAACCGCTCGCGGATTGCTGGCGGGCCTGGCCTTGATTGGTGCCCTCGCTGTCGCCGACCCGGTGCGCGCCCAAGAGGCGGGCGTTCCGCAATCGCGCGAGCAGATCCGCCTTTCCTACGCGCCGCTGGTCAAGCGTGTCGCCCCCGCCGTGGTCAACATATTTACCCGCAAGGCGGTTCAGGACCGCGGCGCATCGCCGCTCTTCGACGACCCACTGTTCCGCAGGTTCTTCGGCGAAGACTTCATCCCGTTTGGGCCGCCGCGGGCGCGCATGGAAAGCTCGCTCGGGTCGGGCGTCATCGTGCGGCCCGACGGGTTGGTCGTGACCAACAATCACGTCATAGCCAGTGGTACGCAGATCATCGTCGCCCTGACCGATCGCCGGGAGTTCGAAGCCGAAGTCATCCTTGCCGACGAACGCACCGATCTCGCCGTCCTCAAGATCGATGCGGGCTCCGAGGCGCTTCCCGCGCTGGAATTGATGAACTCCGACGACCTCGAAGTTGGGGATTTGGTCCTGGCGCTCGGCAATCCGTTCGGTGTCGGTCAGACCGTTACGAGCGGGATCGTGTCGGCGCTGGCCCGAACGAAGGTCGGCATTTCGGATTTTCAGTTCTTTGTCCAAACCGATGCGGCGATCAATCCCGGCAATTCGGGCGGCGCGTTGGTCGCGATGGACGGTCGCTTGGCGGGGGTAAACACCGCGATTTTCTCGCGGTCCGGCGGATCAATCGGCATCGGTTTCGCGATCCCGTCGAACATGGTGGCGTCGGTCATCAATGCGGCGGTGAGCGGCGGCGAAATCAAGCGTCCCTGGCTCGGCGCGGCGGGCCAATTGGTGACCGCTGAATTAGCCGAGACCCTGGGGCTCGAACGGCCCGGCGGCGTCGTGGTGACCCAGATCTATCCGGACGGCCCCGCCGATCGTGCCGGGTTGCAAGTCGGGGACGTCATCACGGGACTCGACGGCAAGCCCGTCGACGACCCCCAAGGCTTGATCTATCGCGTCGCTATTCGTCCGGTGGGCGAAACCGCGCTGCTCAATGTCATTCGGGCCGGTCGATCGTTGGATCTGCCGATCGGCCTCTTGGTCGCCCCCGAGGTGCCGCCGCGTGATATCACCGATATCGGTGGGCGCAATCCGTTGACCGGCGCGCGGGTTGCCAACCTTTCGCCGGCTGTGGCGGCGGAGCTAGGCTTCGATACCTTCGCCTATAGCACCGGGGTGATCGTCCTTGCGATTGAGCGATTCTCTCCGGCGCAACAGGCGCGCGTCCGTCCGGGTGACGTCATCCTTGAGGTCAATGGCGCAGCGGTGGAGACCGTCAAGGACCTCGTCGGATTCCTCGACGCCGCTGCGCAATGGCGGATCGTATTGCGCCGCGGCGATCAGAAGTTGACCATCACGGCGCGGTCGTGAGTACGTTGTTCGAGGCTGCCGGGCTCGCCGAGGGCACGCCCCATCCGTTAGCCGACCGGCTGCGCCCCACGGCGCTCGACGATGTCCTGGGGCAGGACCATGTCCTGGGTTCGGGGGGGCCGTTGCGCCGGATGCTGGATGCAGGTCGTCTCCCGTCGCTAATTCTGTGGGGACCGCCCGGCACCGGTAAGACAACCATCGCCCGTCTCTTGGCTGCCCGTGTCGGGCTTGATTTCGTTCAGCTTTCGGCCGTTTTCTCCGGTGTTGCCGACCTGCGCAAAGCGATCGACGGCGCCCGCCAAAGGCGCCAGGTTGGGCATGGGACTCTGCTGTTCGTGGACGAGATCCACCGGTTCAACCGCGCCCAGCAGGACGGTTTTCTACCCGTCGTCGAAGACGGCACGATCGTACTAGTCGGCGCCACAACCGAAAATCCGTCCTTCGAACTCAACGCCGCGTTGCTTTCGCGTTGTCAGGTGCTGGTCCTCAATCGTCTCGAAGACGACGATCTCGAGGCGCTCCTGTGCCGCGCCGAGAACCTTGAAGGAAAGTCCCTACCGCTTACCGCCGATGCACGGCAGGTCTTGCGGGGTATGTCCGACGGAGACGGGCGCTATCTTCTCAATCTCGCCGAAGACCTCTTCGCCTTCGGCGGCACCGAGATGGACGCCGCGGGTCTCGTCAAGGCGGTCCAAAAGCGCGCGCCGATATACGACAAGTCCCGTGACGAGCACTACAACCTGATCAGTGCGCTGCATAAGAGCTTACGCGGGTCGGACGCGGATGCGGCGCTGTATTGGTTGGCCCGGATGCTGCTCGGCGGCGAGGCGCCGCTCTATATCGTGCGCCGCTTGGTGCGATTTGCCGTCGAAGACATTGGGTTGGCCGATCCCGACGCGGTGCACCAGGCACTTGCCGCGAAGGACACCTACGATTTTCTAGGTTCGCCGGAAGGCGAACTCGCGATCGCCCAGGCCGTGATCTACTTGGCCACAGCGCCGAAGTCGAATGCGGTCTACACCGCGCTCACCAAGGCCAATCGGGCAGCGCGGGACACGGGCTCGCTCGCGCCGCCAAAACACATCCTGAACGCCCCGACGGGCTTGATGAAGGACCTAGGATACGGCGACGGTTACGTCTACGACCACGATACCCAGGACGGCTTTTCCGGTCGCGACTACTTTCCGGATGATATGGCACGCGCGGCCTTCTACGCCCCGACCGAGCGGGGATTCGAGCGCGAGGTCGGCAAGCGGCTGGCCTATTGGAAGGGCTTGCGAGAAAAAGCTCGCGCCCCAAAGGCATGACCTTCGCAACCTTCGTCGGTATCGATTGGTCGGGCGCAAAAGGCAAAAAGCACCGTGGGATTCAAGTGGCGGCGTGCGCGGCGGGGACCATGGCGCCCCGACTGGTAAGGCCCAAGGAAGGCGCGTGGAGCCGGTCGGCCGTGCTCGATTGGCTGACCGCGACCGCTACGTCGTCCCCGACTCTGGCCGGCCTGGATTTTTCGTTTTCGCTACCCTTTGTCGACGAAGGTGCCTATTTCCCGGGCATCGGGGACAACCCAAGGGATGCGCCTGGTCTGTGGCGTCTCGTCGACAGGGTATGTGCTGCCGAGACCGATCTGTACGCCGGCACATTTGCCGCGACATCGCCGTGGGCGGCGCACTTCTTCGCGAATAGCGCGAAGGGCGTGCGGTTCGCGCGCCGGCACAAGGCGGTGGAGCGGGCCTGCGCGCTGCAAGGTTTGGGGCACCCTGAGTCGGTCTTTCACCTGATCGGGCCCAAGCAAGTGGGCCGCGGCTCGCTCGCCGGCATGCGGTTCTTGGCCGCCTTGCGTCAACGATTGCCGATGGTGGGGGTTTGGCCGTTCGACCCGCCGCAGGACGGGCGTTCGAGTGTGGTGGAGGTGTTTCCCCGTGCCTTTCTGGCGGCGGCCGGTCATGGTCCAACTAAGATACGATCCGCCGCCGACTTGGATCGTGCACTAGCGCGTTTCGGTACCGCGCCGTCCGGTCTCTCCGAGGCGGTCGATGACAACGTGTCCGATGCTGTTGTTGCCGCGGCGGCGCTACGGGCACTCTCGGCTGACCGCGCACTCTGGCGGCCCGCCTCGATGGAGGATAGGGTGCGACGCACCGAGGGATGGATTTTCGGCGTACGGTGACACCGTGAAGATGATTGCTGCGATCGCCGTTGGCGGCGCGCTTGGCGCCGTCGGGCGGCACTTTGTCGGCGCCCATATGCTGCGGATGCTCGGCAGCGGCTTTCCGTGGGGAACCCTCACGGTCAACGTCGTCGGCTCATTCATGCTGGGTGCGTTGATCGAAACGATGGCGCTCCGTTGGAGCGTCGGGCCGGAACTCCGCGCCTTCATGACCGTCGGGGTCCTTGGCGCGTTCACGTCCTTCAGCGCGTTCTCCCTTGATGTCGCCGTGCTCTCGGGGCGGGGCGCTTTGGTGCCTGCGGGGCTCTACGTCATCGCGTCGGTTTCGCTCTCCATTTTGGGTCTGTTTCTTGGCCTTTGGCTGTTCCGCCAACTCCTCGCGTGAGCGTTAAACACGTCACTGTCGGCGATGAAGACGAGGGTATCCGCCTCGACCGTTGGTTCCGTGGCAAATTCCCCCAGGTCACCCAAGGCCGTCTGGAAAAGATGTTGCGCCGTGGCGAAATCCGGGTCGATGGCGGTCGTGTCCGCGCCAACCTTCGGGTTACGGCGGGCATGGTGGTCCGGGTGCCGCCCCTGCCCGACGCGGAGGCGCGGGAGACGCCGACCCCGCGGCCCGTGTCGGCGACCGACGCGGCCGACTTGCAAGCGCGCGTCTTACACCGCGACGATCTCCTTATTGTCATCGACAAACCGGCCGGCCTCGCCGTCCAGGGCGGAAGCGGGACGACCCGCCACCTCGACGGTTTGCTGGATGCGCTGCGCTTCGATGCGCCTGAGCGACCGCGCCTCGTTCACCGCCTCGACCGCGATACGAGCGGCGTGCTCGTTTTGGCTCGCACGCGAGCCGCCGCCGCCGCGGTTGCGGCAGCGTTCCGCGACCGTGCCGCGCGGAAACTCTATTGGGCACTCGTCCGCGGCGTTCCCGATCCCGAAGCCGGCCGGATCGAATCGACGCTCGAAAAAGTCGCGGCAGGCGGTGGTCGGGAGCAGATCGCGTCGGGCGAGGACGGCAAATCGGCGCTGACCACCTATCGCACGATCGCCCACGGCGCCGGGGGGCTTACCTGGCTCGCCTTGACGCCGATGACAGGCCGTACCCATCAACTGCGGGTTCATTGCGCCGAAGCCGGGTTCCCGATCCTGGGGGACCGCCGCTATGGCGACAGGCCTGCAATCCCACAGGAACCGAATGCCTTAGGGCGCGGTTTGCATCTCCATGCCCGGAGCTTGGAAATTCCTCATCCCCGCAGCGGTGTCTTACGTGTAATCGCGCCGCTGCCTTCCCATATGGAGCAGAGCTGGCGGTTTCTCCGGTTTGATGCGGAAACCGTGCAGAATGACGCCACTTCCGACGCCTAGGCCCGGCCGACGCGCCCAATAGCAGAGTTCTCGTGTGACGACATTGCCCCTTCGCCTTGCAATCTTTGATTGCGACGGCACCCTTGTGGATAGCTTTCCAGCGATTCACGAGGCGATGACCGCGGCCTTCCGGGATTTCGGGTTGTCCGCGCCACCCGCGGACCGGTTGCGCGCGATGATCGGGCTGTCGGTGGCCGAACAGGTGGCGACGCTGGCGCCGACCGCAGACCACGATCAAAGGCTCGCCTTGGAAAACGGGTATCGGCAACACCGGCTCGGCCGCCGAAATCCGCACGAGCCTCTCTTCCCCGGTGCGCGACGATGCCTCGAAGCCCTCGATGCTGACGAGACCCTAATGGCCGTAGCGACCGCCAAGGGTACTAAAGGCCTGCGGGCCACCTTGGATCTCCACGGTATGGCGCACTTCTTCGTCAATTTGCAGACTGGCGATCGCCATCCCGGTAAACCCAATCCATCCATGGTGCTGACCGCGCTCGCCGAGGCCGGGGTCGACCCGAGGCATGCGGTCGTCGTCGGCGATACCCGCTTCGATATCGAAATGGCGGTCAACGCAGGTGTGACGCCCATCGGGGTCCAATGGGGTTATCATGACCCCGACGACTTGGTCGCAGCCGGCGCCGCCGACATCGCGACCAATTTTTCGCACCTCACCGATCTGATCCGCGACAGGTTCGCCACGCCATGAAACGCTTTCGCCTTTTCGTTTACGGTCTACTGACGGTATTTATCGTCGGCGTCATCGGCGCGGGCTTCGTGTCGTTGTTTGTCGATCTGAACCGTTTCAAGCCGGTGATCGCCGAGGCGGCGTTGTCGGCAACGGGCCGCGACCTCGCGATCGACGGTCCCATTGAGCTGTCGCTGTTTCCGCAACTCCGGGCGACCGCATCGGGCATACGATTGTCCAACGTCCCGGGCGGTAGCGAACCCGATGCGATCAGCGTCGCGGTTGCGTCGGTTCAGGTCGCGTGGCTGCCGCTCCTGACCGGGACCGTGGATGTCCGGCGCATCCACGCCAGCGGCGTCCGAGTCTTGGTGGAAAGCACCGGCGAAGGCGAGTCCTCGCTGGCGTTCCAGCCGACCGGCGGCGGCGGCGGCGAACCCCCGTCGGTACCGTCGCTGATCGACATTCGCGATGTCACGGTGGTCTTGCGAGACGGCGACACCGACAGCCCGGTAGAAATATCCCGCCTCGCGCTCCGGCCCCAGGGCGCCGCCGGCCCGACCGAGGTTGTTCTCGTGGCGGCGATGAACGGCGAACGTGTCGCTGTGGCGGGCAAGGTCGGCAGCCTCATCGCAATCGGCGGACCCGATCCGTTTACCGTCGATCTCACCGTCGACGTCGCGCGAAGTTCGTTGCACCTCAGTGGTGTCGTCACTGGCCTTGATACCGTGCCGGCACTCGACTTCATGCTGACGGGCCGTGGACCGTCGCTCGCCGCTTTGTCGCGGCTCTCGGGGATTGAACTGCCGGACTCCGCCCCCTTCGAGTTCTCGGGCCACGTCACCGGGCCGCTCGACAAACTGCGTGCCGGCGATATTGCTTTCGAAGCCGGTGCGACGCGCATCCAGGGCGACGTGTCGATGGACTTCGCTGGCGAACGCCCCCGCCTAACCGCCCGAATCGTTTCGCCGAACCTGGATCTTTCGACGGCGCCCGCGGCGCCAGGAGACCGCGCACCCGCGCGCCAGAACGGGACCGGCTTCACCCTTACCGAAGAACCGTTGCCCTTCGGGTTTACCCGCAGCTTCGATGCAGACGTCAAAATCAACGCCGGGGCCGTCCGTGCGCTGGGTCTTTCGCTGACGGATGCGGCTATCGGTCTGCGAACGGTGGGCGGCCTGATGGAGATCGAAGAATTCACGGCCACCTTGCCCGAAGGGTCCATGCGCGCCACCGGACGGATCGATGCCAGAAATGCCGAAGCGGCGCTGTCGATGACGGCGGAGGTCAGCGGGCTCGATGTCGCCAAGGTACTCGACGGCCTAAATATTCCCGGTCAGTCGACCCAGAGGGCCGGCGCGCAGCTCGAGCTCACCTCGCGCGGCGTGAGCCCGCGGGGCTTGGTCGACAATCTGACGGCCAACCTTCGGCTCAGCGACCTGGAGGTGACGTTTCAAGAGGCCGGGCGCTTCATACTCACCGACGCAAGCGCGCGGTTCGACGGTCAGGGTAAGCCCATCGACCTTAGGGCGCGCGGAATTTTCCGCGGCGAGACGATCGACCTGACGGGGCGGCTCGACCCACTCGCCGACTACCGGCCGGGTGCGCCTTACACGTTTCGCGTTGCGGCCAAGGGGGCGGGCGCCGACGCCGAGGTGCAAGCCGACATGCACGCCGCCATGGTTGATGGATTGGAACTTCAGGTGGCGGTCCGCGGCAAAAGCCTAGCCGATCTTTCCGGTTTGGCGTCGCGCCTGTTGCCCGCGGCAGGGCCCTACAGCGTGACTGGCGTTCTAACGTTTGCCGACGATGCCGTCACCTTACGCGCGGCCGATTTGCGTATCGCGGATAGCAACCTCGAAGGCGATATCGCGTTTGTCTACGGCGGCGAGCGGCCCAAGTTGACGGCCGAATTGACGTCCGAGATATTTGACCTCGCGCTTCTTGGTATCCGCGATGAAGAGAGCAAGCCGGTCCGCGCGCAGGTCGCTGAGGAGGCAGGCGGGGTCGCCACCGAAGCGGCGAGCGCCGATTCGCAAGGCATTCTGAACGATACTCCCATCGACCTCGCGCCCCTCCTCGCCATCGACGCCGAGATCGGCCTCTCTGCCGTCATCGTTCGGTCGGGCGAGCGAGTCCTGCGCGATGTCAGAACGATCTTGAAGTCGAACCGCGACGGGCTTCGCCTCGACCGCTTCGTTGCCCAGCTCGATGGCGAGACGTTTCAAGTATCCGGCGATGTCCGGCAGAACGCGGACGGACTCCAGGTGTCGCTTGAGGCCGCGGTGACCGGGATCGACGCTGCAATGTTCGTCGAGGCCATGGGATTGGGCGAACGCATCGATGTCGGCGATCTCAATCTCTCTTCGACGCTGTCGAGCAACGGGCGAACGACCCGAGCCCTCTTCGACAACGCGGCCGGTGAAATCGTCGCGCACCAACTCCAATTTGCGGTTAAAACCGACGACATCGTCGCCCATGAGCAGATTGCACTCGCGTCGTTGCGTATTGCAACCAAAGGAGCGGGTTCGCCCGTAACCGTCGATGCGGGGGGAACCTTGGGCCGCGAGGCTTTGGTGGTTGCGGCGTCGTTGGCGCCGCTTGCGGACCTGAGGAAGCTCGAGCCGGTTCAACTCAGTGCGTCGTTGTCGACGCCGTCCACCCATGTCCGCGTGACGGGTGTCGCGCCCGATCGGCGCCGCCCACAGGATCTCGATTTCATGGTTTCCGCGGAAGGATTGATCGTCCGTGAAATCGCCTATGCCGCGGGCCTGACGCTCGATCCCGCCGGGCCGTGGCGCGTCCGCGGCGTCCTGTCGACCACAGAAAGAGTCTTGGATCTGAAGGAATTCGAGATTGCCATTGGGCAGTCCGATCTCGCCGGTACGTTCCGAATGGACCGGGCCGATAATGCACGGCGGCTTGTACTCCGCATGGAGGCCAAGCGTTTCGAACTGACCGATTTCGTTCAGGTCGACGAGAACGACCTAGAGCCGGCGCCGCCCACCGAGCCAACGACCGGACCGCTTTTTTCAACCGAACCGTTCGATCTCCCGTCGTTGCGCGCCCTCAATTTCGATATCGGTGTCCGCCTGAAGGATTTCGCGGGTCGCCGGGTGACGGGCCAGGACTTCGTTTTGAATGCCACAGCGACTGACGGTGTGGTCACCGTCGAGCGCGCGTCGGCGACAATCGACGGCGCGCCGGTCGAGGTGCGGGCGACAGCGGATTTGCGCGGCGAAAAGGTTGTCGCATCGGTTTCGCTGGCCAGCGGATCGCTGGACGCGGGTGAAATCGCGCATGAATTGAGGAGGTCGGCGCGTCTTGGCGACGTCGTCGAACTCCCGGTCGAGGTCGGTATCGATCTTGCCGGCACCGGGGCATCGGCCCATGAGCTGGCTTCCACGACCACCGGGACCATCAGCTTGACCGGTGGCCGCGGTCACATCCAGCAGCGATCGTTCCGATTCCTCAACCAGGGGCTGCTTCGGCAGTTGGCGCCGTGGGCGGGCGAGCAGCCCGACCGGACCCAAATCAATTGCGTCGTTGCCCGTTTTGACGTCAAGGACGGCGTCGCGACATCCCGCGCGCTTCTAATCGATGCCGAGTTTCTGAGCGTTGCGGGACGCGGCGCGGTCGACCTCGGGCGCGAAACGCTCGACCTGACCTTGACCCCACGGCCCAAGGAGGTTCGCCTCCTCGATGTCGCGGTGCCGGTGTCCGTGACCGGCCCGATCCGGACGCCGACGGTCCTGCCCACCGCCGGGGGAACGGCCAAGAAGGTCGCAACCACGCTAGGGATTTTCGTCAATCCGCTTGTCCTGCTGGTGCCCGTGATCGAAGGCGTGGCGGCGGAGAAGAACCCGTGCGTTGCGGCCATCGAGCGGGCGAATTCCGGAGAACCGGCCAAGGAGCAGGATGGGGTTGTTGGCGGCGTTATCCGTGGCATCGGCGAGGGCGTCGGCGATGTCGGACGGGGCATCGGTCGCATTTTCGGCGGCGGCAGCGAGTGAAGCGGTTCTACTCGACGGTCCGGGTAAGGCCTGTGGACGACGGATTCTCGATCCTTTTGGACGAGCGCCCGATGCGGACCCCGGCAAAGCATCCGTTTAGTCTGCCGACCGTTGCGCTCGCCGACGCCATCGCCGAAGAATGGGAAGTCCAGCCCGCGAAGATAGACCCCTCGACCATGCCGCTCACGCGGCACGCATATACAGCGATAGACGGCGTTCGCACTCATGCCAGCCAGGTCGCCGACGAAATCGCGCGTTTTGGCGAGACCGACCTTCTGTGCTACCGCGCTGACGCGCCCGAGGCGTTGGCCCGGCAACAGGCCGAGGCGTGGCAACCGTTGTTGGATTGGCTGTATGAAACCTACGGTGTCGGGCTGGTATCGACATCGGGGGTGGTGCCAACTACCCAAGACCCGGGCGGTATTGGCGTGTTACGGCGACTGGTCGGCGGCTACAACGCCTTCGAACTTGCGGCCCTTCACACCGTCGTCAGCATCAGCGGGTCGCTGGTCATCGGGTTTGCGGTCGCGACCGGCAGGCTCGATGCCGAGAATGCTTGGCGGCTAAGCCGGGTCGACCACGACTTCCAGGCCGACCGCTGGGGCGTCGACCATGAAGCGGCGGCACTCGCGGCGAAAACCGAGGGCGATCTCGCCGCCGCCGTGCGCTTTCTAGCTCTGGCGCGTAGCTCCCAATCCTAAGCCGCACCTCATCTTACGAGGGGTGCCCGGCGGGTCCGGGACCGCTATTATGCCCGCGTTTGGTAGCCGTTTGGGGATTCAATGCACGATATCATCCGTCAGCTCGAGGAAAAACGCGAGGCCGCGCGCCTCGGCGGCGGCGAACGCCGGATCACGGCGCAGCACGCCAAGGGCAAGCTGACCGCCCGCGAGCGGCTCGAGGTCTTGCTAGATGAGGGCTCCTTCGAGGAGTTCGACATGTTCGTCGAACACCGCGAGACTGAGTTCGGCATGGCCGACCAAAAGGTACCGGGCGACGGCGTGGTCACCGGCTTCGGGAAGATCAACGGCAGGCTCGTCTTTGTGTTCAGCCAAGACTTCACGGTGTTCGGCGGTTCGCTATCCGAAACCCACGCTGAAAAGATCTGCAAGATCATGGATCAGGCGATGAGGGTAGGGGCGCCGGTCATCGGCTTGAACGATTCCGGTGGCGCGCGGATTCAAGAGGGCGTGGCTTCGCTGGGCGGCTACGCCGATGTTTTCCAAAAGACCATTCTGGCGTCGGGCGTTGTGCCGCAGATTTCCGTGATCATGGGGCCCTGTGCGGGGGGCGCGGTTTATGCACCGGCCATGACGGACTTCATCCTCATGGTCAAAGATACCTCGTACATGTTCGTCACTGGGCCGGACGTGGTGAAGACCGTGACTCATGAGGTCGTCACGCAAGAACAGCTCGGGGGCGCGGTGACCCACACCACGCGGTCCTCGGTCGCCGATTTGGCCTTCGAGAACGATATCGACACGCTGATTCAGACCCGCCGGATGTTCGACTTCCTGCCCCTCTCGAACCGCGAGGATGCACCGGTGCGTGACACGCGGGATCCGATCGACCGGGTGGAAATGTCCCTCGATACGCTCATTCCGCCCGATCCCTCCAAGCCCTACGACATCAAGGAACTCATCCACAAGGTCGTCGACGAGGGCGATTTCTTCGAAATCCAACCCGACTTCGCGCGCAATATCGTGGTCGGCTTCGGGCGCATCGGCGGGCAAACCATCGGCATCGTCGCCAACCAGCCGATGGTCTTGGCCGGTTGTTTGGACATCAATTCGTCGCGCAAGGGTGCCCGCTTCGTCCGGTTTTGCGACTGTTTCAATATCCCCATCGTGACCTTCGTCGATGTGCCGGGCTTCCTACCCGGAACCGACCAGGAATACGGCGGGATCATCAAGCACGGCGCGAAACTGCTTTTCGCCTACGGCGAGGCGACCGTGCCCAAGGTCACGGTCATCACCCGCAAGGCCTACGGCGGCGCCTACGACGTTATGGCCTCGAAGCACCTCCGCGGCGATATCAACTACGCTTGGCCGACAGCGGAGATCGCCGTGATGGGGCCCAAGGGGGCGGTCGAGATCATCTTTCGCGAGCAAGCCAAGGACCCCGAAAAGGTCGACGTCCTGACCGAAGACTACCGCCGCCGCTTCGCCAATCCTTTCATTGCCTCGCATCGCGGCTTCCTCGACGACGTCATCATGCCTCACAACACTCGGCTGCGGATCGGCCGGGCGCTGGACATGCTGCGCACGAAAGAACTCGAGAACCCCTGGAAGAAACACGACAACATTCCGCTATGAGCGACGGAGAGGATCAAAACGGCGGCTGTCTTTGCGGCAAAGTCCGTTTTGCGTTCACCGGCACGGCGTTGTGGACTGCACATTGCCATTGTCGCAGTTGCCGCCGGAATACCGGCGCAGCGGTGGCGACCTTTGTCGGCGTCGGCGAAAAGTCGTTCCGGTGGGCGGGTACGTCGCCGCAGGTTTTCGAATCGTCGCGCGGTGTGTACCGCTCGTTTTGTGCGACCTGCGGCGGGGCGCTCACCTATGTCGCGGACCGGTATCCCGGCGAGGTCCACATCAACATCGGTGCGTTGGATCACCCAGAGGCTTTCGTGCCAAAGGTCCACGTGTGGACCGAAGAGGCATTGCCGTGGTTGCATATCGCCGACAATGCGCCTCGCCATGCGCGAACGGTGCGCGCGCCGTGACGTCCATCGACTACCGTGTCGGCCACCGGCCCTTGATCGACGAGGCATTGGCGTTGTACCGCGCGACAAGTCTCGGGGCACGACGTCCGGTCGACGACCCGGTCCGCATGCAGCGAATGTTCGATCGCGCGAACTTGGTCGTCACGGCGTATGAGGAAAATCGCCTCGTCGGTCTGTCGCGCGCCATGTCGGATTTCGGCTGGGTTTGTTATCTTGCCGACCTGCTGGTCCACGAGGGGTGGCAGGGCCGCGGCATCGGTAAGGAATTGATTCGCCGCACCCACGAGGCCGCCGGTGGCGAGGACGATATCACCTTGGTCCTAATATCCGCGCCACAAGCGATGTCCTTCTATGACGCGGCGGGGTTTGACAAAATCGGCGAAGGCTGGCGGCGTGTTCGCCGCGTGCCGTCCACCTAGAATTCCCTTAATCAATTGAAATAAAACGGTTTTTCATGTTCAAAAAGATTCTCGTAGCCAATCGCGGTGAAATTGCCTGCCGCGTCATGCGCACCGCCCGCAGGCTCGGCATTGCGACGGTCGCGGTCTATTCCGATGCCGATGCGGCGGCGCCGCATGTTCGCATGGCCGACGAGGCGGTACGAATCGGGCCCGCGCCGGCAGCCGAAAGCTACCTCGTGATCGACAGCATCTTGCGCGCGATCAAGCAGACCGGCGCCGACGCCGTGCATCCAGGCTATGGCTTCTTGTCCGAGAATGCCGCCTTCGTGGGTGCCCTCGAAGCTGCGGGCGTCACTTTCATCGGCCCGCCGACGGGGGCGATCGCGGCGATGGGCGACAAGATTGAATCCAAGAAACTGGCCGACAAGGCGGGCGTATCCACCGTGCCGGGCTATCTCGGTGAAGTGCCCGATGCCGACGCGGCGTTGAAGATTGCGCGCGAAGTCGGCTACCCCGTGATGATCAAGGCGTCCGCCGGCGGCGGTGGTAAGGGCATGCGCATCGCGCGCGACGACAACGCCGTGCGCGATGGGTTCGAGCGCGCCGTCAGCGAGGCCAAGTCTTCGTTCGGCGACGACCGGGTCTTCATCGAACGCTACGTCGAAACACCGCGTCACATCGAAATCCAAGTGCTTGCCGACAGCCACGGCAATGCGGTCTACCTCGGCGAACGCGAGTGCTCGATCCAGCGCCGCCACCAGAAGGTCATCGAGGAGGCGCCGAGCCCGTTTCTCGACGCGGCGACACGCAAAGCCATGGGAGAGCAGGCTGTCGCGCTGGCGAAGGCAGTCGACTACACCTCGGCGGGTACCGTCGAGTTCATCGTCGATCCGCAACGCAATTTCTTTTTCCTCGAAATGAACACGCGCCTGCAGGTCGAACATCCTGTAACCGAACTGATCACCGGCCTCGATCTGGTCGAGCAAATGATTCGCGTCGCCGCGGGCAAGAAACTGACGATTTCGCAGGCCGACGTAAAACTCACCGGCTGGGCCGTCGAGTCGCGGCTTTATGCCGAGGATCCGGTGCGCGGCTTTCTTCCCTCGATCGGGCGGCTCTCCGGATATCGTCCACCGGTGGAGAGCGCGAACGTCCGGGTCGATACCGGCGTCGAGGAGGGGAGCGAGATTTCGCGCTTCTACGATCCAATGCTTGCCAAGCTTGTGACCTATGGAAAAGACCGGGCCGAGTCCGTCACTCGCATGGGCGCCGCCCTAGATGCCTTCTACGTCCGGGGCATCGCCCACAACGTCCGCTTCCTGCGCGATGTGATCGAACGCCCGGCCTTCCGCTCGGGCGACCTGTCGACCGCCTTTATCGATCAGACCTGGCCCGACGGCTACGCCGCTCCGGAGCCGTCCCAAGCGCAACGTCAAGCCGCGGCGGCAATCGCCGGTTTGGCCCACTTCCGCCGCACGGTGCGGGACGGCAATGGGACAGTCCATAGGTGGGTCGCGGCAATTGGCGAGGCGCGGGTGACGCTGGAGGTCATCCCCGTCGACGGGGGTTGCGCCGTTGTCGCGGACGGCACCTCGCTCGATGTCGTGTCCGACTGGCTCCCCGGTTCCCCCCTGTTCGAGGGGACCATCGACGGTGCTCCCGTCCTTGCCCAGATCGACGCCCTTGCCGAAGGCATTGCCGTCACCCTTGGGCCCGTGACCATGACCGTCCTCGTGCGCACCCACCGCGTCGCCGAACTGATGGGATTAATGCCTATCAAAGAACCGCCCGACATGAGCCGTTTCTTGCTGTCGCCGATGCCGGGCATGGTGGTGGCGATCAACGTCGAGGCGGGCCAAGAGGTCGAAGCGGGCCATACCCTGGCGATTATCGATGCCATGAAAATGGAAAACGTTCTGACGGCCGAACGCTCGGGCACCATCAAAGAGCTGCACGCCGCGGCGGGTGACAGTCTCGCGGTCGATCAGATCATCCTTGAGTTCGAATGACGGCGGACGCCGCGGCGCCGGCGACGGTTCGTGTACGGATAGCCGGCAAGGTGCAAGGCGTGTGGTATCGCGGTTGGACCGTGGAAACCGCGCGATCCCTCGGCGTCGGCGGATGGGTCCGCAACCGCGCCGACGGCACCGTTGAGGCCTTGCTCCATGGCCCGGAGGCCGCCGTCGAAAAGATGATCGAGGCCTGCCGCGTCGGTCCCCCGGCGGCGCGGGTCACCGACGTTGCGCGATTTGTTACCGAGGCGGGCGGCGAAGATTTGGCGGGCGGGTTCAGCCAACGGCCGACCGAGTAGGTTTCGCCCTAGACCGTCGATCCTGCGTCGATGTGCCCAGGTTCTACGTTTGTCGTCCTACTTCAACGGGTTTGCCGTGTATCCCGCAAGGCTTGGGGATGGACCGCAACCCGTTCCTTGCGCGCAGGGAGCCGTGGCCCAGGGCCGCCATCACCTACCGGCGGCGGCGAAACGGGCGAATGTCGTCGCGGGTTCAGCGCTCGGCGCGCCAAAAATCTTCCCGAAACAGTGCTGAAGCGCGGCATCGACCTCGGCCATCGAGGCGGTAATCCCGAGATCGACCAGGGATGTCACCCCGGCGTCGTCGATCCCGCACGGCACAATCCCGCTGTAGTGCGACAGGTCGGGGTCCACGTTCAACGAAATGCCATGGAAGGTGATCCAGTGGCGAATGCGCACCCCGACCGCCGCGATTTTCGCGATCCCGCGCCCCTGGCCCCGATCGACCCAGACGCCGATGCGTCCGGCCTCCCGCCGTCCGGTCACGCCGAACCCGGCGAGGGTGGCAATCAGCCATTCCTCAAGGTCGCGCACGAAACACCGGACATCCCGATTGCGGTGCCGCAGGTCGAGCATGACGTAGGCCACCCGTTGTCCGGGCCCATGGTAGGTATACTGACCGCCCCGGCCGCTCGGATAGACCGGGAAACGGTCCGGGGTCAGAAGGTCGGCGGGCGCGGCACTGGTGCCGGCGGTGTAGAGCGGCGGGTGCTCGACCAGCCAGATAAGGTCGCCGACGGTGCCGGCACGGATGTCGGCAACCCGTTGCTCCATCGCAGCGACGGCGTCCTCATAGGGGACCGGAAGGTCGCTGATCTGCCACTCGACGGTGTCCATGGACGCACTCTATCACGCCCCTTCCTTAACCATTCATTGAGGAATACTCTTTACTCATCAATCCCTTAGCAACTGGGCTATCGGTCGGAGCACCCCATGGCGAGAGCCGTCAACACTGTCAGCGTGGAACTATCGGTAGTTCTTGGCCGCTCCAACATGCCCATCAACCAGCTGCTCAAGATGGGTCGCGGCGCCGTCATCGAGCTGGATACCACGGTCAACGACCATGCCCTGATCTTGGCCAACGACCGTGTCATCGCCCGGGGCGAGGTCATGATTGTCGACGACCATGTCGCGGTGACGATTACCGATACCGTCGGGCTCAACGAAATTCTTTAATCGAGGCAAACCCTCGATATTCCGCAAGGTTTGTGCGGCGCTGCTTGAAGCCGTGATCCAGATTTGCTATTCGGCTGCCACTAAGCGGTCGTGGCGGAATTGGTAGACGCGCAGCGTTGAGGTCGCTGTGGGAGTTAATCCCGTGGAAGTTCGAGTCTTCTCGACCGCACCATCGAATAAAGCCCGCGGAACGCTGCCGCGGGCTTTCTTGTTTTTGGACGCGGCATTGCCCGTGGGCTAGGGTCGCCCTGGGGCAAACGCCCGCTCGGGGCTAACACAAGGGTGCGACAAGATGGCTGACGATCTTGACCAGATGGCGTTGGAGTACCATCGCTGGCCAACGCCGGGAAAAATAAGTGTCACGCCCACCAAAAACCTCTTGAACCAACGCGACCTTTCGCTGGCCTACTCGCCGGGGGTCGCGGCGGCCTGCAACGAGATCGAGGCGGACCCCGCAAAAGCCGCGGACTATACGATACGGGCCAATCTGGTCGCTGTGATTACCAACGGGACGGCGGTCCTGGGCCTGGGCAACATTGGACCGCTGGCGTCGAAGCCGGTCATGGAGGGCAAGGGCGTCCTCTTCAAGAAGTTCGCCGATATCGATGTATTCGACATCGAAGTGGCGCAGAACGACCCCGAGAAATTCATCGAGATCGTCGCAGCCCTCGAACCCACCTTCGGCGGAATCAATCTCGAGGACATCAAGGCGCCGGAATGTTTCATCATCGAAAAGGCGCTGCGCGAGCGCATGAATATCCCGGTGTTCCACGACGATCAGCATGGGACGGCCATTTGCGTTGCCGCGGCGCTCTATAACGGGTTGCGCGTCGTCGGTAAGGAGATCGGCAATACCAAGGTCGTGTGCTCGGGCGCTGGTGCCGCCGCGTTGGCTTGTCTCGACCTGATGGTAAGTATGGGCATGCAGCCCGACAATATCCTGGTGGTCGACCGCAAGGGCGTCGTCTACGAAGGCCGCGACGAGGACATGGATCCCTATAAGGCCCGCTTCGCCGCGAAAACCAATGCGCGCACCCTCACCGACGCGATCGAGAACGCGGATATTTTTCTGGGTCTTTCGGGCCCCGGCGTGCTGACCCCAGAAATGGTCGCAACGATGGGCAAGAGCCCGCTCATTTTGGCGCTCGCCAACCCGACCCCGGAGATCAAACCCGAGGACGCCAAGGCCGTTCGTCCCGATGCCATTATCGCGACGGGCCGATCCGACTATCCCAACCAGGTCAACAACGTCCTGTGCTTCCCCTTTATTTTCCGCGGCGCGCTCGATGTCGGGGCGACCGAAATCAACGAGGCGATGAAACTGGCCGCCGTCAAAGCGATCGCCGATCTTGCCAAAGCCGAGGCGACCGACGTCGTCGCCAAGGCCTATGCCGGCCAGTCCCTGGAGTTCGGCCCGGACTACCTTATTCCCAAGCCGTTCGACCCCCGGTTGATCGTCGAGGTTGCACCGGCGGTTGCCAAGGCCGCGATGGATTCAGGTGTCGCCACGCGTCCGATCGACGACTTTAAGGCCTACCGCGACAAATTGGCGCGCACGGTCTATCGCACAAGCTTTGTCATGAAGCCGGTCTTCGACCGAGCGCGCGAAGAACCCTTGCGCTTGGTCTATGCCGAGGGCGAGGAAGAGAGCGTTCTGCGCGCGGTCCAGATCGTCATCGACGACGGTCTGGCTAAACCGATTCTGATCGGGCGCCGTTTCGTGATCGAGATGCGCCACAAGAAAATGGGTCTGCGGTTCGATCTCGACAAAGACGTGGATATGATCGATCCACAAGGCGACCCGCGGTTCCGCGACTACTGGACCGAGTATCACGCGATCATGCGGCGCAAGGGCGTCAGCCCCGACACGGCCCAAGCCACCGTGCGGACCCGCAACCCGGTGATCGGTGCCCTTGCGGTACGGCGAGGCGATGCCGACGCGATGATTTGCGGCGTTGTCGGCCGGTACGGCAGGCACGTCCAGTACGTCAGCGATATCCTCGGAATGCGCAAGGGCGTCACTAACCTGACCGCGATCCAGGTTCTCGTTGCGCCGAGTGGCACGGTGTTTTTTGCCGATACCAACGTCAACTACGACCCGACCGCCCAGCAAGTCGCCGAGACCGCGATCCTAGCCGCCGAGTCGGTGCAGCGTTTCGGTTTGGTCCCAAAGGTCGCTTTGTTGTCGCATTCCAACTTCGGCACTCATGCCAATCCGTCGGCGCAGAAGATGCGAGAGGCCCTCGCCATCATCCACGAACGCGCACCCGACCTGGAAGTTGAAGGCGAAATGCAGGGCGATGCGGCGCTGTCCGAGACGATCCGTGATCGAGTGTTCCCCGACTCCGACCTTAAGGGCGCCGCCAATCTGCTCATTTTCCCAAATGTCGACTCCGCTAATATCGCGTTCACCATTGCCCGAACCATGACCGACGGTCTGTCGGTGGGCCCGATCCTCGCGGGTCTCGCCGGATCGGCGCACATCGTCAACCCCTCGATCACGGTGCGCGGTTTGGTCAATATGAGCGCGCTCGCGGTCGTCGAGGCTCAGGTTGCAGCAGCCGGCAAGCGCGTGGCGGGCTAACCAAACCATGAGCGACGCGCCCCGCGAGCCGGAGAAGACGAAGGTCGCCGGGGCGACATTGGCGACGCCACCGCCAGACAGTTCGGTTGGCCTGTCGATGGATACCGTCAATGCGGTCGAAGACGCACTTGAAGCAGGCGAAATCGATGCCGCCGCGGCGATTGTTCATGACCTCCACGCTGCCGACGTCGCCGACCTGATCGAGACGATCGATCCAGAGTATCGATCGGCACTGATCGATTCGATCCAGGAGTCCTTCGATCCCGAGGTTCTCACCGAACTCAACGATGCGACGCTGGAGCACGTTCTCGACTATCTCGGCAGCGAGACCACAGCAGCAGCTATTGCGGAACTCGAGACCGACGACGCCCTAGACGTTCTGGACGATCTGGACGAACACCTCCAGCGCGAGGTTCTAGACCGCCTCGACGCAGTCGATCGGTCCGAGATTGAGCAGGCTCTTGCATTCCCGCCGAATTCCGCAGGGCGGCTGATGCAGCGGGATCTGATCTCGGTCCCGTCCTATTGGAATGTCGGGCAAGTGATCGACTATTTGCGCGAGACCGAGGACTTGCCCGACGATTTCTACGAATTGATTCTCATCGATGCCGACCATCACCCGATCGGAACCTTGCCGCTGAATATCCTGCTGCGGGCGCGCCGACCGATCCCGATCGGCGATATCATGGAACCCGACCCGCGGGTCATACCGGTCGATATGGATCAGGAAGAAGTCGCCTACCTTTTCCAGCAGTACGATTTGGCCTCGGCGCCAGTCACCGATCCGAGCGGTCGTCTGGTTGGGGTTATCATGCACGACGATATCGTCGATGTGATCCAAGAAGAGGCCGAAGAGGATATTCGCCGTCTGACCCGCGCCGGTGGGGCGGGCATCCACGACGACGTTTTTCGCATCGTGCGCGGGCGCTTCGTCTGGTTGCTTGTCAACCTGGCAACCGCGGTGGTCGCCTCGCTTGTCATCTCGGTTTTTGGCGGGACTATCGAACAGATTGTCGCCCTTGCCATTTTGATGCCGATCGTCGCGTCGATGGGCGGCAACGCCGGGACACAGGCCCTCACGGTCACGGTCCGCGCCTTGGCGACCCGCGATATCACGGCCTCGAACGTCTTCAGGCTAGTGAACAAGGAGCTGATCGTCAGCTTCATCAACGGGATAGCCTTCGCCGTGCTCTGCGGGATCGGCACCTACCTCTGGTTCGGCGACACCGGCCTGAGCGCGATTATCGTGGCGGCGATGATCATCAACATGATGGCGGCCGGCTTCTCCGGTATTCTGATTCCGCTGGGCCTCAACCGGATCGGCGTCGATCCGGCCTTGGCGGCGACGGTCTTCGTGACGACGGTTACCGATGTGGTTGGGTTTTTTGCCTTCCTCGGGCTCGCGGCGTGGTTGTTGATCTAAGGGAAAAGCGATGGCATCAGGCGATTTGACGAATGCGGCGGGCTTCAACGCGGCGGCCCGCGAGCACTTTCCTGGACACCTGGACATTACGATTACCCATCTGGAGCATGGGTTGGCCCGTGCCGAGATGCGGCTGGGCCCCCAACACCTGACTCCGACGAACTACCTCCACGGCGCGGCGGTTGTCGGCATCGCCGATACGGTCTGCGGGGCCGGCTGCCAGGGATCGCGCCCGGACGGGGCGGTGGGGTTCACCACGATCGAACTCAAATGCAACTTCCTTGGGACCGCCAGTAGCGGTCTGGTCACCAGCGAAGCCCGGATGATCCACGGCGGCCGCAACACCCAGGTGTGGGATGCCGACGTCACCCGCGAAGACGGCAAGCGCATCGCGAGTTTTCGGTGCACCCAGATGGTGCTGTGGCCCAAGGCTTAGGTCACGCTATTCTAGTGCCATGATTCCTAACCAACTGCCGGCCTTCGACTTCGATCTCGGCGATACCGCCGACATGCTGCGCGACACGGTGATGTCGTTTACAGCCGATCACGTTGCGCCGGCGGCGGACGAAATGGACCGCGCCAATACCTGGCCGGACGGTTTGTGGCGCAAGATGGGCGCGGCGGGCTTGCTGGGGATCACGGTCGAAGACGAGTACGGCGGCGCCGGCATGGGCTACCTCGAACACGTCGTCGCGATGGAGGAACTCAGCCGGGGGTCGGCGGCCGTCGGCCTTTCCTACGGTGCCCACTCGAACCTGTGCGTCAATCAATTGCGGCTCAACGGGACGCCCGCGCAAAAGCAACGCTACCTGCCCAAGCTGATCTCCGGCGAGCACATCGGCGCCCTGGCGATGAGCGAAACCGGCGCAGGATCCGACGTCGTTTCGATGAAACTGCGGGCCGAGAAAAAGGGCGACCGCTACGTCCTCAACGGTGCCAAGTTCTGGATTACCAACGGACCGGTTGCCGACACCCTAGTGGTCTACGCCAAAACCGATCCGCAGGCAGGCGCGCGCGGCATTACCGCGTTCATTATCGAGCGCGGCTTCAAGGGATTCAGCACCGCCCAGAAACTCGACAAGCTCGGCATGCGGGGTTCGGATACCGGCGAGCTGGTCTTCGAAGACTGCGAGGTGCCGGCGGACAACGTCCTCGGCACGGAGGGCAAGGGCGTCGGCGTACTTATGAGTGGGCTCGACTATGAACGCGCGGTCCTCGCGGGTGGGCCCTTAGGGATTATGCAGGCCTGCCTCGATACCGTCGTCCCTTACGTGCACGAACGCCAACAGTTCGGCCAACCCATCGGCGAGTTTCAACTCATCCAGGGCAAACTGGCCGACATGTACACGACCCTCAACGCCTGCCGCGCCTACGTGTATGCGGCTGCCCGCGCCTGCGACCGGGGCCGCGTCACGCGCAAGGATTCGGCTGGCGCGATCCTCTACGCGGCCGAGAAAGCGACCCAGGTCGCGCTCGACGCGATCCAATGTTTGGGCGGCAACGGCTATATCAACGACTATCCCACCGGGCGGTATTTGCGCGACGCCAAGCTCTACGAGATCGGTGCTGGCACGTCCGAAATCCGCCGGATGCTCATCGGCCGCGAGATCTTCGAAGAGACGAAATAACAGAAACGATTAGTGCCCATTGATCTGGGCGGATTTTGAGGAGAACGGCCATGTCTCACGTCATCAAAGACCCCAAGAGCCTGAAATCCCGCATCGGCTCGGGCTATCCCAAACCGCACGACGCCATGTGCGCGGGGCGCGAAAAGCGTGCCTTGGGTGACGCTGCGGGGCTCAAGAATTTCGGCGTCAACTACACCATCCTCCCGCCCGGTCAGGCGTCGGCGCAGCGCCATTGGCACCGGGTCCAAGACGAGTTCATCTGGGTGTTGGAAGGCGAGATCACGCTGGTCACCGATGCCGGCGAGGAGGTTCTGACGCCCGGTATGTCCGCCGGATTTCCCGCCGGCGAAACCGACGGCCACAACCTGGTCAATAAGAGCGGCAAGCCCGCCGCCTATCTTGAGATTGGCGACCGCCTGCCGGGAGATTCAGGCGAGTATTCGGATATCGACATGATTTTCGAACGCGATGCCGAGGACAAACCGCATTGGCTCCACAAAGACCGCACACCGTTTAAATAGCCTGAATCGGTGGGACTGACGGGATAGCGACCCTTGTACCCGTTGATATCGGCGCGAGTGGCTTGGTATCGGCGAATTGACCCGCCGGGCGGAACGGCCTAGCGGCTCTCCCGGCGGATCGCGACATAGTTGCCGGCGAAGATCATCGCCGCACCTATCAGCACCGCGATTTCGACGGCTTCGCCATAGGCGATGTAAGCCACCACGGCGATTAGGGGCAGGCGGAGAAAATCGACTGGATTGACCAGCGACACGTCGGCCAGTTGTAGGGCCTTGGCGAGCGAGAAATGTGCCGCCAGGCCCATCAGACCGATGACGGCGAGCCAGGGAAGTTCGCCAGCGGTCGGCGCGGTCCATCCCAACGTCGCCACGCCGGCCAGGGCCATTGCGCCCTGCAATCCAGACATCCACACCAATACCGTCAGCACGCTGTCGGTGCGCGTTAGCCGTTTAGTGCTGGCGTTGGCCACCGCAAACCCCAGGGCGGCAGCCACCATGATCCAGGTGCCCAAGCCGACTTCCGTAAAGCCGGGCCGCAGAATCACCAAGATACCGGCGATCCCGAGCACCAGGGCGATCATCCGCCCTCGGTTCATCTTTTCGCCCAGGAACAGCACCGCCAGCAGCGCCACCCACACCGGCGTGGTGAACTCGATCGCAAAGACCTCGGCCAGGGGCAACATCGTGACGGCGAGGTACCAGCCGATGGTGGCTGCGAAATGCGACAGATTCCGGAATATCTGCAACTTTAAGTTGTTGGTTCTGATCGGTCGGAACCCCGCACGGACCACGAACGGTAGCAATATGAGCAAGCTCATCCCGTGGCGCACGACCTGCAACTCCATCGGGTTGTGGCGGTCGCCCAACTCGCGCGCGGCGATCGCCAACAGCGACAACGACACGACCATGCCGAACATCCACAGGGCGCCGCGCAGGTTGGGGGTCATGGGCTTACGTCGGATCGCATTTTGCCATGCTACGCGGGTTTTCCGGGGGGCGACATGGGGATAGGGGGAACCCTCTGGCTCTGCGTATTTCTACCGAGTGGACAGCGCGCGACTATTTGCTAGAAACTTCAGTCACTTCGCTCGCTTTGGTGATGCGAGGGGCTCTTTTCGAAGGCCCGGGATGCCGTCGACAACTAGACCGCAACCGGGGCAGAACGGGCTGGATAGGCGAGATAGCGGCGAACAGGCGGGATCGATAGGCCTACAAGCAGTCGACGGCAAGGATCAAGGGGACGACCAAGATGAAATGGACCATCGGACGCAAACTCAATGCCCTCACCGCGCTGAGCGCCTTGACCATCGTTATCATGACCGCGCTTTTCGTGATTGTCGGGCTCCTGGTCGAGGACCGGTTGCTCGAAAGCGACGAACGCAACCTGGATATGGCGATTGCCGAGCGGCTGCTGCTGAATGTCTCCGAAATAAATTTGGTCGCCATGGACGCTATTGTCGACCGGGCCGAAGGGCGAATTGCCGACGACCGGATTGGCACAGTGCAGCAGGCGGCGGCGGATTTCGAGTCAGGCCTCGACGATCTCCTGAAGCACGCCGTCGACGACGAAGAGCGGGCGCTGTTGGCATCTATTCGTGCGAACGCGGCCCAGTTGGCGGCGTTGGTTCTCAACGACCTCAATGCCGCTGTGAACGACGTCGGTAGCATCGAATCCGGGTTTGCCGACCTCGACGATCGGATCGATGGTTTAGGCGGCGAAATCGGCGAGAAACTCGATCAATTGAGCGAACGGCTCGAGAGGCAGGTTGGCGGTACCACCTTGGCGGAGTTACGCACGCGGTTCTCGCGTATCGGCCAAGCGGGGTCGGAGATCAACTTGATTGCGATGGACGCCATTATCGATCGCATTGAGGGACAAATCTCGCCAGAGCGTGTTGCGGAGGTTGCCGCGCAACTTGCTATCGCAAAAGACGAGCTAAATGCCATCGCACGGGCCGATGGTTCGCTGCAAGTGCAGCAAGAAGTCGAAGTGCTCAACGAGATGTTCGACCGCTTTGTTGCCCTCGTAACCAGCGATCTGGCCGGTGTGATCGAGCGGTTCGGTCGAGGCGAGCAGGAGTTCGCCCGTCTGGACGATGCTATCGACGGTGCGGGCAGCGCTGCGCAGGAAGATCTAGCCAAGAGGATCGAGGCGCTGCGCGAGAAGAGCGACGAAGCCTCGGAATCGACTCGGGGCCTCCTGACGCTATTGATTTGGGCGTCGGCCATCGGCGGCGGTGCGATGGTAGTCGTCGTGGCTGTCTTAACATCGGCGGTTGGCAGCAGTATTTCGCGGGCCTTGAACCGGTTTGCGGGCGTCATGCGTGACCTCGCAGGCGGCAACCTAGACGTCGAGGTTCCGGGTCGGGACCGGAGCGACGAAATTGCCGATATGGCGGCGGCGCTCGAAATCTTCAAAGAGAACGCCGTCCAAATCCACAACCGTCAGGTAGCCGAACAGAGGGCCGGTGAGGAAATCGATGCGGTCGTCGGTGCAGCGGTCGTCGGTGACTTCTCCGCGCGAGTCGAGGTTGCGGGCAAGGAAGGCTTCATGCTCAGCCTGTCGCAGTCGATGAACGAGTTGGTTGAAACGGTCGATCGCGGCCTGAACGAAGTGATGGATGTGGCCTCTGCGCTCTCCGAAGGCGACTTGGACAGCCGGGTAACGGGCGACTATCAGGGCTCCTTCTTGAAACTCAAAGAAGACCTCAACGGCATGGCGGTACGTCTCGCCGACCTGGTCGGCGATATTCGCGGTGCGACCGACAACGTCAACGAGGCGTCCGGGGAACTGGGACGCGGCGCCGACGATTTGGCCCAACGTACCGAGCAACAGGCCGCCAATCTCGAAGAGACTGCCGCGGCCATGGAGGAAATGACAGGGACTGTCCGGCGCAACGCCGAGAACGCCAAAGAGGCGAACAATCTGGTCAGCCAGGCCCGCCAGGAGGCGGATCATGGTGGCGAGATCGTGACCAATGCAGTTGCTGCGATGTCCCAGATCGAGGAGTCCTCGAGGTCGATTTCGGAAATCGTCAACGTCATCGACGATATCTCCTTCCAGACGAACCTGTTGGCCCTCAATGCCTCAGTCGAAGCGGCGCGGGCGGGAGAGGCCGGTAAAGGTTTTGCGGTAGTCGCATCCGAGGTGCGGTCCCTCGCGCAGCGGTCCGGCGACGCGGCAAGCGAGATCAAGCAATTGATCACCACGAGTTCGTCCCACGTCGACAACGGTGTCAAACTGGTCAACAGCGCCGGCGAGGCGCTAGGCCAGATTATCGCCGGCGTTCAAAAGGTCGCGTCGATCATCGACGAGGTTGCCCGGGCCAGCGAAGAGCAAGCCGGCGGACTCAGTGAGGTCAATTCGGCCATCGCCCAGATGGACAGCATGACCCAACAAAACGCGGCGCTTGTCGAACAGACCACGGCCGCTGTCCAAGCGTTGGGCGGCCAGGCCTCCGAACTGGTCAGCCTGATGCGGTTCTTCCGGGTCTCCACGGCGACCCAGTTGACCGGGCGGGCCGACCCCAAGGCGCTGCCCGACCACAGCTAGCGGTAATCGCACGATAGGCCCGGCAAACCCTTGGGCTGTGCCGGGCCGCCTGCCATGATGGGGCGGACCACAGGAGTGCCCCATGACCGTCCAAGCCAGCGCGCGCTACCCCAATCTGCTCTTGCCGATCCAGGTCGGCCCGATGACGCTCAAGCACCGCGCCACCATGAGCGCCCACGGGATGTCGCTCAACGACCAATCCGGCGGCGTCACCGACCGGCTCCATAACTATGTCCTGACCCGCGCGCGGGGCGGTGCGGCGATGCTGGGTACCGAGTCCGCGCCGGTGCATACCTCGACCGGTAATCGCTTCCTCAACGTTCGTCTCTACTCGGACGAGGTGGTGCCAAGCTTGCGTAAATTGGCCGACGCGGTGCATGACGCGGATGCCAAGCTGTCGATTACGTTGTGGCACGGCGGGCACAATGTCACCCATATCGAAGGTCAGGCGGCGGTGTCCTCGTCGCCGATCCCCAACATGTCGCGCGAGACCCCGCGCGCCATCACCCCGGTAGAAATCCGCGAACTCATTGGCGGCTATGCCGAAGCTGCGCGGCGCTGCCGCGAAGCGGGGCTCGACGCCGTCGAGGTCCAGACCGCGACCAGCTATCTGTTGGGTTCGTTCCTCTCGCCCGCGATGAACCACCGCACGGACGCCTACGGGGGTTCGTTCGAGAATCGGCTCCGCATCGTGCTGGAGATTTGCGAGGCCGTGCGCGAAGCGGCAGGCCCCGATATGGCTGTCGGCGTGCGGACCTCCACTTCTCACCACATTCCTTACGCCCCGGTCGACTACAAGCTCGAAGAATCCGTTGCTGCCATGAAGGCGCTGGCCGATGCGGGTCTCGTGGATTGGGTCAGCATCATTTCGGGGTCGCGCTGGGCGGGCCATGAAACCATTCCGCCGATGAACATGCAGCGTAACCAACTGGCCGAGGAGGCCAAAGCGTTCAAGGCGGCGGTCAAGGTGCCGCTGATCGTTGCTGGGCGTATTCGCTCTCCCGCCGATGCCGAACGGATGATCGCCGAGGGTAGCGCCGACATCGTCGCGATGGCCCGCACCTGGGTTGCCGATCCTGAATGGGCGAACAAGATCATCGAAGGGCGCGAAGAAATGATCCGCCCCTGCATGTCGTGCAATCAGGCCTGCGCAGGGTTCGTCTTCCGGCATATTCCGGGTTCCTGTGTCCTCAACCCCACCGCGGGCCGCGAGGGCGAAATGCCCCTGAACCCGGCCCCGGCGGCCCGGCCCAAGAAGGTCGCCGTGATTGGCGGGGGGCCTGCAGGAATGGAAGCCGCGCGGGTCGCAGCCGCCCGCGGCCACCGCGTCACGCTGTACGAGGCGCAAGATCACCTGGGCGGCCAGATGCGCTTGGCCGCAGATGCGCCGCACCGGGAAGAAATGAAGGATGCGCTCGCGTGGTGGGAAACAGAACTTCGCCAGCGGCAGGTCGATATCAAGCTTGGTACCAAGGTTGAGGCGGCTGCCGATGTCGATGCGGACGAGGTGATTTGGGCGCTTGGTGCCGCACCGGGGCCGACCGCTGTATGGCGCCTACGGCCGTGGCTGCACGACGGCATCCCTGGCGGTGCGGACCTGCCGCACGGTCGAGAAATCTTAGCGGGCGAGAAATCTGCGTCGGGCAACGTCCTCATCGTCGATGAAGAGGGCGGCTGGGCCGCCATCTCCCTGGCCGAGACGTTGGCGGGCCGGGCCGATGTCGCGAAGGTGACCGTGGCCACAACCGAGGTGACCTGGGGCGAAGCGGATTTGACCTTTACCCGTGAACTCCCGGCCGTGACCGCGCGCATTCGCGCCGCTGGCATTGAGGTTGTCGGGGGCGTCGTCGTCGAGGAAGTTGCGGCGGGCTCTATCCGCAGCCGCGACGGGCGGACGCTCGGCCCGTTCGACACAATCGTTCTCGCCACCGGAACGGTGGCCAGGACCTACCCAGAAGGTGGCCACGCGATAGGCGACTGCGTAGCGCCGCGGGGTATTTGGGCGGCGACCAACGATGCCGCGAAAATCGCACGGTCGCTCTAGCGCCGGTCGGGCAGTGTCGGGTCGAGGGCTTCGGGTTGTTCCAGCGGCGGGACCGCAACGGCAAAAGCCGCCACCTTCCGGTGCTCGTGCCGAATGCTGTAGTAGGTTCCCGCAAAGATCACGGCCGCGCCAAAGATGACCCAACCGTCGATGGCCTCGCCGAAAACGAACAGGCTGACGATGGCGATCAACGGAATCCGCAGGAAATCCATCGGCACGACGACGCTGGCATCGGCAAGGCTTAGCGCGCGGGTGAGACAGAAGTGAGCGGTTACGGCGCTTGCCCCGACGGCGAAGGTCCACAGCCACGCATAGCCCTCGATCGGGGTCCAGACGGCGATGGCCGGGCCGAGGCCCATCGGGAATTGCATCGCCGCCATCCAAAACAATACCTGCAACACGGAGTTGTTCTGCGTGAGTTCTTTGGTGGCGATATGGGCGCAGGCGAAACCGAATGCGCTGACAAGAACGACCAGCGATGCGGCGGTGAACGATTCGAATCCCGGCCGCAGGATGATCAGCATCCCGGCAATGCCGAGGACGATCGCCACCCCGCGCCCCCGGTTAAGGCGTTCGCCCAGCAGCAAGACCGCCAGAAGGGCAACCCAAATCGGCGCGGTAAATTCGATCGCAAAGACGTTGGCCAGGGGCAGGACGGCGATCCCGAAGTACCAGGCATAGCTCGCCCCAAAATGCAGCGTGTTGCGAACGCCATGCAGCCGCCATTGGGCGGTTCGGACGCTCGACCAACCCCGCCACATCACGATCGGGCCCAGGATTGCGAGGCCGACCGCGGCACGCAGAAACAGGATTTGGAACACCGGCAACCCACCGTCGGTGAGGTGGCGGGTGGCGACGCCAACCATCGAGAACGCCATCAGCGTCCCGGTCATCCATAGCGCCGCGCGCAGAACCGGAGAATTGGTCACGGGGCGCCTCAGAAGGCCGGCGACGACGCCCGACGCCGCGGGTCTATGACCCGAGGCCTAGCGATCCAGGATTGACCGCACTGTCGGGGTCGAGCAAGGCTTTGATTCCTTCGATCAGCTTCCATGTCGCCGGGTCGCGGCTTTCGCGGTACCGATACATCTTGCCGATTTGCAGGTGGGTCCCGCCGTGTTCCATGAACAGATCCGCGAGGTCGTTGCGGATTCGGGCCATGGCGTTGCGCGCCTTGAGGTTCTCGGGGAACTTCTTGAGTTTGGCGTAGTGGGCGTCCTCGATGTAGCGCTCGTGAATCTGATAGTGCGAGTCGGGCCAAAAGAACGTCGGTTCGATCAGCGTCGCGGTGGTGCCGATCGTCGAGGTGAGGTAGCCCCATTGAATCCCATTCTCTTCGACCATCGCGGCGTTGGCGTTGAAATAGGCATCCAACGCGGCGAGCATCGCCGAGATACGGGAGTGTGGCAGGATCACGTGGATCGGAACCCAACGCTCGCCTTCAGGCCCGAGCAGCCGATTGGTCGGCAGGAACGGATTGGCGCGGACCAGCTTGGGCAGGCTGTTCTCGATTTCCTTGCCGCCATGCTCGCTGGCAATGGCCCTTACGCGTCGCAGCGCACTCTCGACATCCGCGTCGTCGCGACCTTCGATGACCGTGTGCATGCCATAGCTGACGCCCTCCATGAAGCGCCGCCCAGCGACGGCAATCTTGGCAGCATCCCGTAGGCCGCCGATTAGGGTTTTTCCGGATTTCGCGACGGCGGCCAACGACTTTACGTCCTGGGCCAATCCTTCGAATTTGAGCCGCAGGCCCAGCAAGAAAGGGTCGAAGCCATAGCATTCTTCGGCGAGGCGTTCGCGCGCAACCTGCGCCATCGCGGCAAACATTTGCTTGTCCGTTTCGAACGAAAACGACGCGAAGCGCTGTTCCGCGGCAAACGGTATCAGCCGCAATGTCGCTTGGAGCTTGAACCCCAGCGCGCCGGTATCGCCCAGGAACAACCCAGTAAGATCGGGGCCGTAGGTGCGGAAAAACGGCGACGGGTTGTGGGCCGCGGCACTGGAGCCGGTGCGCACAACTGTACCGTCGGCGAGGGCTACTTCCAGCGAAAGGACCGCATCGGCCGCGGTGCCGTGGATGCTGGATCCAAAAAAGATGCTGTTCTGGGATAGGGCGCCGCCCACGGTGGCATACATGCCCGAGAACGGCCCGAAATAGGGCGTCCGGAGCCCCCGCGCTTTCAGGGCCTCATAGAGTCTCTTCCAGGTCGTCCCGCACTCGACGGTGACGTACATGTCTTCTGCGTTGATCTCCACGATCTTGTCGAGGCGGCGCGTATCGACAATAACCGAGTCTTCCCGGGTCGGCCGGTAGCCCCCGGTATAGGACATCCCGCCGCCGCGGGGGACGACCGCAAATCCGGCGCGGGTCGCCAAGCCGACGGCCTTCGCGAGTTCCTCTTTGCTGCCCGGAGCGACGACAAACGCCGCCACGGCGTCGGCTCGGTAGAAGATGTCGGTCGAAAAGAACTCCCGTTCCTTTTCGTCGGTGACGACATGTTTGTCCCCCAAAAGGGCGCGCAACTCGCCGATTACCTGTGCCTGGTTGTCGCCGATCTCAGCCTGCGCCATCGAAACCTCCCTATCCCGAAATTCAAGCCCACTATACCATGATCGGGTTGCGGCAAACGTGTTCGGACGCTCCATGCAGACTTACAAGCATCTTTTCTCGCCGGTCCGACTGGGGCCCATGACGCTCAAAAACAGAGTTGTTATGAGCGGTCACCACATGGGCTTGGCGGACGGTAACGGCGTCGTCGGCAAGCGGCTGCACGCCTATATGGTTGCCCGGGCGCGGGGCGGCGCGTCAATGGTCGGGCTTGAGTCTTCGCCGGTTCACCCGTCGTCGGTAAAGGGCGTCCGTCCGCATCTGTTCGACGATGCCGTCGTGCCCGGCCTGCGGGATTTAGCCGACGAGGTACACGCTGCGGGCTCACGCCTGTCGGTGATCCTCTGGCATGCCGGTCACAACATGACCCACCTTGGCGGGGCGGCGGCGTGGGCACCGTCGGTCGTACCTTCGGCGCAGTTCAACGATTTGCCCAAGGCGATGACGGCAAGCGACATCAAATCCCTCGTCGCAGCCTATGGCGCGGCAGCTAGTCGGTGCCGAGCTGCCGGCCTAGACGCGCTTGAGGTGCAGACCTCGTCCGATTACCTCCTGGGTTCCTTTCTAAACCCTCTCTTTAATCGGCGGACCGACGCGTATGGCGGGTCGTTTGAGAACCGACTACGCCTCGTCCGTGAGGTGTTGACCGCCGTGCGGGAGGCGGTCGCCGGCGAGCTCGCGATCGGCATCAGAACCTCGGTCGCCCACAGCATTGTTGGAGAGGAGGGCAGTTATGGCGAGGCCGAGTCGCTAGCGGCGATGCAAGCCGTCGTTGGGGATGGATTGGTCGACTATGTCAGCCTGATCACCGGTTCCCACTTCACCTTGGCTGACCTCATGCCACCGATGACGTGGCCGGAAGCGCACCTCCGCCGTGTTGGCTCCCGCTTTCGCGTGGCTTTGGGCGCGCCGGTCATGGTTGCGGGTAGTTTCCGTGCGCCCCAGGAGATCGAAGAGGCAGTTGCGACCGGCGATGCGGATATCGTTGCCATGGCGCGGCCCTGGATTGCCGATCCGAATTGGCTGGAAAAAGTCCGCGACGGTCGAGAACGGGCGATCCGCCCGTGCATCTCCTGCAATCAAGCCTGCACGTTCGCCCAACGTGGGGTTGGTCCGGCGACCTGTGTCGTTAATCCGAGGGCCGGTCGGGAGGCAGAGCGGCCGAAACGACCGCGCATATCTCGCCCGCAATCCATTGCGGTGATCGGTGGTGGGCCGGCCGGCTTGGAGGCTGCGCGCGCTGCGGCGATCCGCGGGTACGACGTGACGCTCTACGAGGCCGCCGCGACGTTAGGCGGTCAAATGGCGTTGGCCGGCCGCGCGCCGCACCGCGCCCCAATTCTAAGCGCGATCGGATGGTGGACCGAGCAACTCTCCGACCTGGGCGTTGTGCTCAAGCTCAACGCGAAGATTTCTCCCGAGACGCCGCCGGAAGCGGATCGGTTGATTTGGGCGATCGGTAGTGTGCCGGCGCAAAGTGCCGTGTGGCGTCGCAGACCTCATTTGATCTCCGGCATTCCCGGTGCAGACCGACTTCCACACGGCCGGGATGTCCTCGTCGGGACCGCCGAAGCGCGGGGCCGCGTCCTGATCGTCGACGAGGAGAACGGCTGGCCGACGATTTCGCTTGCTGAGACGTTGATCGGTGCGCCCGGTGTCGATGCGGTCACGATTGTGACCGCCGTCGCGCATCCGGCGTTGCCAGATTTACTTTTCACCGTGGAGATATCCGAGGTTGCTGCTCGGTTGAATGCCGCCGGTATAGGCATCGTTGCTGGCGAAACAGTAGCTGCTGTCGACGACGAGACGGCAACCCTTTCTTCGGGGCGCACCTTGGGCCCCTTCGATACGATCATCCTGTCGACAGGGACATTGCCGCGACCGATTTCCGAATCAGCGTTAGCAATCGGCGATTGTGTCGCTCCACGGGGGTTCTGGGCCGCGACAGACGACGCTGCGCGCCTCGTCCATTCGATTTAGGCGGCGAAGGGGCGGTCGCCGCGCACCGTCGTGCGGTGCATATGCCGGGCAAACCGCGTGTCGTAGGTCGTCGCGTGATGCATGGTGCAGCGGTTGTCCCAAAAGATCAGGTCGTGGGGCTGCCAAACGTGGCGGTACTGGAATGCCGGCTGTGTCATGTGCGCGATCAATCCCTCGAGCAGACTGGCGGCCTCGTCCTCCGGTAATCCCTCGATACGCAGGGTGAACCCGGGATTGATGTAAAGCGCTTTGCGGCCGGTCTCCGGGTGCGTGCGAACAACGGGGTGAACGACCTCGCGCAGTTGCGCTTTCTGTTCGTCGGTCAGCGTGTCGCGCGCGTAGCCGGATGGGGTTTTGCCCTCGAAACTCGCAACATAGGAATGCGACGCGCGAAGATTGGCGATTCGAGCTTTTGTTGCATCCGGTAGTGTCTCGTAAGCCGTGTACATGTTGCAAAACAGGGTGTCGCCGCCCTGCGGCGGGATCTCTACCGCGTAGAGAAGGGAACCCAACGGCGGTTCCTCGACGTAGGACATGTCCGAATGCCAGTAGCGGCCCGCATCTTCGAATCCCATGGCCCGTCCGTCAGGATGCTTCTTGTTGGACAGGACCAGGACTTCCGGATGATCCGGCAGCAGGTACTCGGCTTTGACGTGCACCATCAGGTCGCCGAAACGTTGGCTGAAGGCGACGTGCTGGGCCGGGGAGAGGCGTTGGTCCCGGAAGACGATGACACTGTGGTCCAGCAACGCCCGGTGGACCTGCGCGAAATCCGCCTCGCCGAGCGGGCTGGATAGGTCGGCGCCGGTAATCTCGGCGCCCATGACGGGCGATAGGGGGCTAACGATCATGTTCATGTGTCCCGTCAACTCGCGGCGTTATTTCTGGGCCATGAGAACCCACCATTTCATACCATAGGCGTGGGTGTTGCCGTAAAGCGAGGTGCGGGCGTAGCCGGCTTCCCCGAAGACGCTGGGCACAAGTTCTTCTGCGATAGATTCCGACTTGAAACCGGCATCCCGCGCCAGCGCCGACATGTCCATATCGCGCATCTTGCTGCGGAAGGGTTCGGCGTTGAAGTGCGTCGTCCAGTCGCGCTGGAACTGGTCGTAAGGTTCGGGCCAGTACTTATTGAACTCCGGAACGTCGCCATGGACCATGTAACCGCCTGGCTTCAGGAGGCGGTAGCACTCCGCGATGATATGGGGGATCGCCTTTTGCGACGTTTCGTGGAACAGGATCATTGACGTGACGAGATCGAAGCTTTCGTCGGGGTAGTCCGTACGTTCGGCGTTCTGCTGGGAGAAATGAACCGCCTTTCCGAGCGATTCGGCTCGGGCATGGGCGTAGCGGAGCATCGGCGCGCCGAGATCGCAGCCATGAATCTCTGCTGCGGGAAAGGCCTCGGTGAGACCGAGCGTTTGATGACCGACGCCGCACCCAAGATCGAGAATACGCTTGGGCTCGAACGCCGGCATGTTGTCGCGAAAATAGGCGCCTACCGTGACCCCGACATCGTCGGTCATCGGGCCCTGTCCGCCCATGCCGTACTGATAGGCGCCGATATCGTACAACGCGCCCGCGAAGACATCGTCCTTCGCGAGTTCGACGTGATACCCGCCCGGTTGGCAGTGGATATGGATTTCGCTGTTGTAGCGGGGGATCGCGAGAGTGGGATCGAGCCGCAACGATCCCTTCGTGTCCTTGCGCTCGGCCGCGGCCCGGGCCCGCTCGGTCAAGGTATCGAGTTGCCGTCCGGCGCGTTCGCCGAGCCCCTCCCACATCAGTTCCTGGCCCGACCGGTTTAGCGAACTCCAGGTCTGCCAGTAGGGGTCGTCGCGCATGACCCGCGCCACTTCGCGGGCGGAGTTCGGTTCGCGCCCATGGGATTTCCGGAACGTCGGTGCGCCCCTGGTCTCGAACGCCTGTTTGTTGCCCGGACCGAGGCCCGTCAAGACATGAACCTTGAGACTGGTAACGAAATCCTGCCGCGACACCTCGTCGTGGTGTTCGTCCGGCAGAATGGCGTGCGACGCTTGGCCCTTCATGGTCGGCCCTCCCGGTTAGGCTGCGAGGGCCAAAGTCTAGCACTCCGGATCGCGCCGGGGTATGTGGTCGATTGGCCGACAGGAGTTCCTTTCCGTCACTCGGGGTTTGGGCTACCGTCCGGTTCTCCAACTGATTTCTCGGGAAATGAGGCAGCAATGAAAAAGGCGCAGGATTCGGTGGTTATCGTGGGGCTGGCGCGCACGCCGATCGGCAATTTTCAGGGCGGCCTCTCCAGCGTCGAGGGGCCCGTACTCGGCGGTGCGGCGATCGAAGCGGCCTTGGCCCGTGCCGGTGTTGCGCCTGAGGATGTCGACGACGTGATCATGGGCTGCGTGCTCCCAGCCGGTATGGGGCAAGCGCCGGCGCGCCAGGCTGCGTTGGCAGGCGGGATTCCCCTTGGCGTCGGTGCAACGACCATCAACAAGATGTGTGGGTCGGGCATGCGGGCGACCATGATGGCCGCGGATCAGATTCTTGCGGGGTCGGCGTCGATCATGGTGGCGGGCGGTCTCGAGAGTATGTCCAACGCACCTTATTTGCTCGACAAGGCGCGGGGCGGCTACCGCCTCGGTAACGGGAAAATCTACGACCACATGTTCCTTGATGGCCTCGAGGACAAGATCGAACAGCCCGGCAAGTTGATGGGGGCCTTCGCCGAAGATACCGCCGAACAGTACCAGTTCACCCGCGAGCAGCAGGATACGTTTGCTGTCGCCTCTTTGGCCCGGGCAAAGACGGCAAACGAAGACGGATCGTTCGAAGCAGAAATTGTTCCGGTGACGGTCAAGACGCGGTCGGGCGAAACCGTTGTGTCCAACGACGAGCTTCCTTTTACTGCCAAACTCGAAAAGATCCCGCAGTTGAAGCCCGCGTTCCGTGACGGCGGAACGGTCACCGCGGCGAACTCATCGGCCATCTCGGATGGGGCGTCGGCGATCGTTCTGATGCTTGAATCCGAGGCGTTGCGGCGCGGGTTGACGCCGCTTGCGCGGATCGTGGGCTACACTACCCATAGCCAAGAGTCTTCGAAGTTCACCACCGCGCCGATCGGAGCGATCAACAAATTATTCGAGAGAACCGGGTGGTCCCGGGACACGGTCGATCTGTTCGAGGTCAATGAGGCCTTCGCGGTTGTGACGATGGCGGCCATGAAGGACATCGGGATCGACCACGACCGGATGAACGTGCACGGCGGGGCCTGCGCACTGGGTCATCCCGTTGGCGCATCGGGTGCCCGGATCATCACCACGCTATACCACGCGCTGGCGAAGAACGGCCTGAACAAGGGCGTGGCAAGCCTGTGCATCGGTGGCGGTGAGGCCACTGCAATTGCGATCGAGCGGTTCGCCGCCTGAACGGTCCAGCGGTAGTCCCAGGTGTCGCGCCAACGCATCGGTTCGGGAAGTACCTGGGAACAGAAGTACGGCTATTCGCGGGCTGTCGTCGATGGCGATTGGGTTTTCGTCTCGGGTTGCACCGGGACCGATTACGCGACCAGCGAGATCGTCGACGGGGCGGCGGCGCAGGTCGCCCAGGCGTTCAAAAATATCGATGCCGCCCTGCGGGAAGCCGGCAGCGAACGTGAGGATATCGTTCAAGCCCGGTACTACATCGCCGACCGGGCAGACGTGGACCTCGTTCTCTCGGCCATTGGGGTCGCGTTGGCGGCTGTTCGACCGGCTGCGACGGCTGTGATCGCGCCGCTGATCGACCCCAAGATGAAGATCGAAATCGAAGTCGTGGCGCGAAAACGCTAATGACCGAGCCGATCCTCTTCTACCCCGCGTTCGGCTCGCCGTATTCCTATATCGCGGCCCAACTGATCGACGAGGTCGGGCAAAAACGTAACCGCCCGGTTCTGTGGCGACCGGTTCGCCTAAGCACGATCTTGAAGCGTCCCGGTGCAACGCCTACGCCAATCCCGCCGGAAAAGCTCGCCTATTGGCGCCACGATGCGGCCCGAGTCTGCCGCCTTCGCGGTTTACCCTTTGCCCGGCCCGAAGGGGTCGATCCGCCGTTCGATTGCGATGAGCTCTACAACGTGTGCTACGCCCTTGCCGACGGCAACGAGGCGCAACTGCGCACGATCACGCTGGCAGCGTTGTCGGTGATCTGGGCCCAGGGTCAGGCGCTCAAGGACATCGATGCGATCGTTGCGGGCATGCGGCGGTTCAACCTCTCCAGTGCGCTGGTGACACGGTACGCGAACAGCGCAAATGGGCAGGCCCAGCATCGGGCGACCATCGAAGCGGCCACGGCAACGGGGATGATGGGAGCGCCCTGGATCGCCGTTGGTGACGAAGCGTTTTGGGGGCACGACCGGATCCCTTATCTCGATCAATGGCTGTCGGTGGGCCGTGGAAAAGGCGGGACCGGCCGTCCGCAACCGGTCTTGGTGCGCCCGAACGATACCTGAGCCCATTTTGATGTCGGCGTTCGCAGTGGCGGCGGAACGGGGGTTGGCCTACAATTCCGTATGACCCAAAACATTGATTTCTATTTCGACTTCGCGTCCCCGTACGGCTACTTAGCGAGCGTCCAGATCGATGCGTGGGCCGAAGCACGTCGTTGCGAGGTCACGTGGCGCCCGATGATGCTGGGCGCGGCTTTCAAGGAGGTCGGTACAGGGCCACTCACCGCCTATCCGATCAAAGGGAAGTACGCCGGGTTGGATATCGCGCGCACCGCCCGGTCGCTGGGGGTGAGATGCAAGTTCCCGGACGGGTTTCCGCACGGCACGGTGGCCGCGGCGCGGGGGTTCTATTGGCTAATCGGTCAAGATGCGAAAACGGCTAAGACCTTCGCCCATGCATTCTTCAGCGCCTATTTTGGCGAAGGGCGCGATGTGAGCGGCGCCGAGGCAACCGCGGACGTTGCGGCCTCGGTTGGCGTGGACAAAGCCGCGTTCGAAGCGGCGATCCAAACTCCGGCCATCAAGGAACGGCTTAAGGAAGAAACGACCGCGGCTTTGGCGCGCGGCGTCTTTGGCGCGCCGTTCTTCTTCATCGGGGACGAACCGTTCTGGGGTTCCGACCGTCTGGATCAGATGTCGCGTTGGCTGGAGACCGGCGGCTGGTAAGCCCATGACGGTCCTTCGAACCGCCTTCAAAACGAAGGACGACGTGTTTCTCGCCAACGCCGCGCACATGCGCGGGTTAGTCGATGACCTTCGCGCACGCACCGCAAAAATAGCCGAAGGCGGTGGCGACTCCAGCCGGGCGCGCCACACGGGGCGGGGCAAGTTGTTTGTGCGCGATCGGATCGCTCTTCTTCTCGATCCTGGCTCTCCCTTCTTGGAGTTTTCGGCATTGGCGGCGCACGGTGTCTACCCGGAAGCGGTTCCGGCCGCGGGCATTGTCACCGGGATCGGGCGCGTGAGCGGGCTTGAGTGTCTGATCGTGGCCAACGATGCAACGGTCAAGGGCGGTAGCTACTATCCGCTCACGGTTAAGAAACACCTACGCGCCCAACAGATCGCGCTAGAGAACAACTTGCCGTGCATCTACCTCGTCGATTCGGGCGGCGCCAATCTGCCGAACCAGGACGAGGTTTTTCCCGACCGTGAACACTTCGGGCGCATCTTCTTCAATCAAGCCAACATGTCCGCCCAAGGTATCCCGCAAATTGCGGCCGTGATGGGGTCCTGTACGGCCGGTGGCGCCTATGTCCCCGCGATGGCCGACGAGAGCGTCATCGTGAAAGGTACCGGCACGATCTTTCTTGGCGGCCCGCCGTTGGTGAAGGCCGCGACCGGTGAGGTCGTGAGTGCGGAGGATCTGGGCGGCGCCGACGTTCACGCCCGTCACTCCGGTGTCGCGGACCATTACGCCGAAAGCGACGAACATGCCCTCGGCATTGTGCGCCGCATCGTCTCGAACCTTAATCGCGGCGGAACGCCGCCGAACACGTCGCGAGCGGTGGCCGAACCGATCTACGAGTCCCATGAGCTCTATGGCGTCGTGCCGCGGAACCTCCATACGGCGTTCGACGTTCGGGAGATCGTTGCCCGAGTTGTCGACGGCAGTGAATTCGACGAGTTCAAACCGCTTTACGGAGCGTCGTTGGTCACCGGGTTCGCCCATTTGCATGGCTATCCCGTCGGCATTTTAGGGAATAACGGCATCCTCTTCTCGGAATCGGCGCTCAAGGGCGCGCACTTTATCGAGCTGTGCTGTCAGCGCCGGATTCCGTTGATCTTCCTGCAGAACATCACCGGATTCATGGTGGGCCGAAAGTACGAAGCTGGCGGCATCGCCAAGGACGGCGCCAAGATGGTGATGGCCGTTGCCAATGCCCAGGTGCCGAAGATCACGGTGATCGTTGGCGGCTCGTTTGGTGCAGGCAACTATGGGATGTGCGGGCGGGCCTACGATCCGCGGTTCCTGTGGATGTGGCCCAACGCGCGCATCTCCGTGATGGGCGGCGACCAAGCTGCCGGCGTCCTGACGCAGATACAACGCGATGCCCAGGAAGCGCGGGGCGCGACCGTCGATACGGTGGCCGAAGACGCACTCGCATCGAAAATCCGCGACCAGTACGAGACCCAGGGCCACCCGTACTATGCAAGCGCTAGGCTATGGGACGACGGTGTGATTGACCCGGCCGATACGCGGATGGTGCTGGGCCTGTCGCTCGCTACTGCCATGAACGCGCCGATCGGAAATACCCGGTTCGGCGTCTTCCGGATGTAAACATGCAACGCCGACACCTTCTGCTGGATACCGATACGAATGGTGTCGCGACGATCACCTTCGACCGGCCCGAGGTTCATAACGCCTTCGATGACGAGATGATCGCCAGCCTTGCGTCCGTCTTCACCGAATTGCGCGGCGATGCCGGTGTACGTGTCGTGGTCATTGCGGGTCGAGGGAAGTCGTTTAGTGCGGGCGCCGATCTGAACTATATGAAACGCGCCGCGCAGTTTTCCCAAGAGGAAAACGTCGCGGATGCACTGCGCCTTGGGCGGATGCTGTTGTCGCTGCGCACCTTGCCAGCGCCAACCGTTGCGTTGGTCCAGGGCGCCGCTTACGGTGGGGGCGTGGGGTTGGTTGCCGCGTGCGATATTGCGGTCGCGGTCGAGGGGGCAAAATTCGCGCTGACCGAGGTCAAGTTGGGTTTGGTACCGGCGATGATCTCTCCCTTTGTCCTCGATGCCATCGGATCGCGCCAGGCGACCCGGTACTTCCACACCGCGGAGCGCTTCAGCGCGATCGATGCACAGCGGATCGGTTTGGTCCACGAAGTCGTCGCAGACGAATCTGCGCTCAGTGAGAGTCGCGCGCGAATCGTCGGCGATCTCCTCGCGGCCGGCCCCGAGGCGAGCGTCGCCGCCAAGAAACTCGTTGCCGATGTTGCTGGCCGCCTAATCGACGAGGCAATGCTCCAGGACCTGGCAACTCGAATCGCGGCGCGCCGGGCCGCCGATGAAGGAATCGAGGGTCTTTCGGCCTTCTTGGAGCGAAGACCTCCCCAATGGGCGCGTTAGGGTGAGAGCGCCGGCGATTAAGGCGCTGTTGGTCGCCAACCGCGGCGAGATCGCCTGCCGGATATTCGACACCGCCAAGCGCCTCGGCATACGGACAATTGCGGTCTATTCCGACGCCGATGCGGCAGCACGGCACGTTCGCCGTGCCGATGACGCCCACCGTCTCGGACCCGCTCCGGCGGGCGAAAGCTATCTGCGGATCGACCGCTTGCTGGAGATCGCCGCGCGTGCGGGCGCGGATGCCGTTCATCCAGGCTACGGCTTTCTGTCCGAAAACGCCGACTTTGCCCAGGCCTGCGAAGACGCGGGTCTGACTTTCGTCGGGCCACGCGCGGACGTTATCTGCTCGATGGGGTCCAAGCGGGTTGCGAAGGATGTAATGCATCAGGCGGGCGTCCCGGTTGTGCCGGACTACCGGGGAACCGACCAATCGCTTGAAGCCTTTGCGGCACAGGCGGCCGTCCTCGGTTACCCGGTCCTGCTGAAGCCGGCCCACGGCGGCGGCGGCAAAGGTATGCGCCGGGTCGACCGCGACGCGGATCTCGATCAGGCGCTGCGCGCCGCGAAGCGCGAGGCCATGGCATCGTTTGGCTACGACGAGATACTGGCCGAGAAGTACCTTCACAACCCGCGCCACGTCGAGGTTCAAGTCTTTGGCGACACGCAGGGGAACGTCGTGCATCTCTTCGAGCGCGATTGCACGCTACAGCGGCGGCATCAAAAGGTTATCGAGGAAGCGCCCGCGAGCTTTTTGGAGCCGGCGGTTCGCGACCGCTTGCACGCCGCCGCGGTTCGGGCGGCGACCGCCGTTCACTACACCAATGCAGGCACCGTCGAATTCCTCGTGGAGCCCGATGGAACCTTCTATTTCATGGAAATGAACACGCGGATCCAGGTCGAACACCCGGTGACCGAGGCGGTTACGGGTCTGGATTTGGTCGAATGGCAGCTTCGGGTCGCTGCGGGAGAGGCGCTACCCCTAGCGCAATCGGCCATTTGCGCCGGCGGCTATGCGATCGAGGCGCGCATCTATGCGGAATCGCCTGACCGCGGGTTCCTGCCTTCGCCGGGGCGACTGTATACCGTCGTTTGGCCGCATGGCGCGGACGTCCGGATCGATCGCGGAATCGACGCCGGCGACGTCGTCACCCCTCATTACGACCCGATGATCGCCAAAATGACCGTACTGGGAGCGACCCGTGACGCCGCGCGCCGCGGACTCCTCGACGCCATCCTTGCGACGCGAATCGAGGGGTCGGAAACTAACCTAGCCTTCCTAGCAACGTTGCTGTGCCGGCCAGCGTTCAAGAACGCCGCGACGGATATCCACTACATCGATCGGGAACTGCCGTCGCTGGTGGCAGGCGCCGATCAACCGGCAAGCGAGTCGGTCGCCGCTGCGACGTTGTTTTTGACGAATGATCGGACCTCGGAAGAGTCCCGCGCCGAGGATCCGTGGGATGACCGGCGGGGATGGCGATTGAACTTGCCGCCGCGCCGCGCGCTCCACATTTCGCAACCCGGCGGTGTGCAAACGGCGTTCATCGAAGATATGGAGGCGGGGCGTTACAGATTGATCTGGAACGGCCTGCTCGCGGTGATCGATTCTGTCGAGACCGCTGGGCATACCGTTTCATTTCAGCTTGATGACCGTCCTCACACTGTCCTTGTCGTGAAGACCGCAAGCAGCGTGTACGTTGTCGACGAAGGTCGGGTCGATCGCCTGATGTTGGCCGATCCGTTTGCGCCCACCGGTACGACAGCGGCTTCCGGTGGTGTGGTGGTGGCGCCGATGCCGGGCAAGGTAACGCAGGTTTTCGTACGGACCGGGCAAGCGGTCTTGACCGGCGACCGGCTTGCGGTTGTCGAAGCAATGAAAATGGAACACGTCCTGCGCGCGTCAATCGACGGCACGGTATCGGGCGTGGAGGTTGGGGAAGACCAATTCGTCGATGAAGGAGACGTCCTGGTCGTCCTAGAAGCCGGGGATCAATAGTCGGCGAGAAGCGGCCCGAATCCGTGAACTTTGTCGTCGATCCCGCTATGGCGTAGCGCGTGCCAATAGCACGCCGTGTTGATGGCAATAACGGGTTTCTTTAGCCACAGCCAAGCTTCGCCGGCGACTTTGGCGTTGGCGAGCCCGGTGCCCACCTGCACGATCGCATCGGGGTTGCTGGCGTTGACCTTTAGGGTCGCCTCGCGCAGGGCGGTTTCGCTCACATGACAAATCTCGGCAGGCATGCCGACGTTAAAGCTGAATAGATCGGTGACGTCGTATCCGGCCTCGTTGAAGAAACGTCGGACCCGTTCGTCGCCCAACGGCTTATGCGGCGTGATGAGGGCTATCTTCTTGATATTCCCAACCTTTTTGAGCGCTTCCAAGATCGCGTTGTTGCCCATCGACATCTTGATGGAGAATTTCTTCTCCAGTCGGTCCAGCATGTCGAGGCTACCCTGGAGGCCTTCCCAAAACGCTTCCAACGATAGGCCGTTAACGACGTAGTCGGGATTGCACGTCATGACGCGCTCGACCGCCGCGTCGATTCCTGCGCGCATTCGTTCGATGTGGGCGATGAAGTCATCGTCGGACCCGAGCTTTGCGTCGGGAATGGCGATGCGCGAAACGTGGTTGGTGACCCCCGGCGGTTGCATCGCGGCAAACTCGGTTTGGACGACTGTGTTGGTAGAGGGAACGACGACACCGATCTTGAGGCGGTGGCCAAGGGAGTCAGTCATGCGAATCCTCGTGCGTTGAACCGGTTAGCGCGGTTGTATCCATTGTTAGGTATGCAGGTTCTAGGTGATTGAGTCAGCGCGCTCGACTGATTTGAACATCGCAGTCCGAAGCAAGAATGCGCGCGCCTTGTCCGGATCGGCCGCAGTCTCACGCCATTCCTCCTGACGTCTCTGACGCACTGCCGGATCGCGCTCTTCGAGATCTTTCTTGTTCTGTGCGGTTTGCGCCAAAAGATACTCCTCGGCGACCGTGCGCCGTTGGCGGTCATAGAGTCCAAAGACATCGTTGGAGGCTCCGCCCCGCATGACCGTCCCCATTTTTTCGGTAAGATTGAGGGCGTCGTGAATGCCGAAATTCAAGCCCATGCCGCCCAACGGGTTGTTGATGTGCGCGGCGTCTCCGGCCAGAAACATGTTCCCGTCGGCAAAGCGACCGGCAATGCGTTGATGTACCTGATAGATGTTTTTATGGACGATCGGGAACGTGCCGCCGTCGGGGTGGGGGAGAACGGCCTGTATCCGCGCCTGACAGGAGTCGTCGTCGAACGCTTCGGCTTCGGTCGTCCCCAGGGCTACCGGGGAAACCACGCGCCAGCGCCCGGGCGGGCCGTCTGCCGGCACTTTGAACATGGAGTACCAGCGCTTTGGATCCGCGATGTAGCAAGTCCCGCGGAAGCCGTAGGGAGCGTAATCGAAGGGCGTTGTCAGGACGAGAAAGCGTTCCTCGAAGGTATGCCCCTCAAAGCTCACTCCCATCGCGTGGCGAACGGCGCTTCTTCCGCCATCGCACCCGATGAGGTACCTGCCCGTTACCTCCTCCGGGCCATCGGGGCCTTCGGCGGTAACCGAAACCCCGCTTGCATCCGAGCGGGCCGACAGGACCGTACGTCCCTTGCGAATCTCGCATAGATCTGAAGCTTCGATCTTTGCCAAAAGCATTTGTGCGTATTTGTGCTGTTCGCAGTGGAGTCGGTAGGGGTACCGGGTTATGTCGGCAAGGGATCCGAGGTCGAATTCGGCGACCAATCCTTCCTTCAAGTCTCGGAACTGCCATTTGGCGACTTCGAGCCCCATTGCATGGAGTTCGTCCGCGACGTCGAGTTTCTCGAGAAGTTTCATCGTCGGGGGGTGGAAGGTCGATGCCCGCGGCTCGGTCGGGACGTCGGCGTAGGATTCCAACATCAAAACGTGAATGCCCTGCCGGATCAGGGCGTAGGCGGCGGTGAGACCGACAGGCCCTGCGCCGGCGATAACAACCCGATTATTCTTGTTTTGCACGTTCACCACGCTTTCCCAATTTCTTTGGAGACTACGAATGAATCCCCGACGCGCTCCAGGATCGATCCCGTCTTGCCCGCTCCGCGCGCACTGCTAGTCTAACGCCGTTATGCCTCTGAACATCCTCAAGCTAAGCGTCGGTGTCGATGACGTCGATCAATTGCGGGCCATCCAGGCTCGCCGCTTGAAGCAAGAGGGCACGCTCCGCCACTTCACCCGACACCGTCCTCGGCGCGCCGACGAGATCGTCGAAGGGGGCTCGATCTATTGGATCATCAAGGGATATGTCCAGGTCCGCCAGCAAATCGTTGGGATCGAGACCGCGTCCCACCCGGAGGGTAAACAGTGTGCCTTGGTCCTCAGTCCGGATCTTGTCCCGACGATGCACCAGCCCAGGCGACCCCACCAGGGGTGGCGGTATCTAGAAGATCGCGATGCGCCGGCCGATGCGGTTGCCGGTCGGGACTCAGATAGCGACGCCCTCCCGGCGCCGCTGGTCCGCACTCTGAAGGAAATCGGCGCGTGGTAGTTAGAAACGGTACCCAAAAAGGGTGCCGAAGAAGTATTGCCCGTCCGACTGCGAAATCGGGCTATCGGCGGCCTCGCCGATCAGGAGAGTGCCCCGGATCATACCGGACACAAACACCCGCTCGCTGATGTTGTAGACCACGGTGGCGTAGCCGCCGACATCCGAGAACCCGCCGCCGTCGGCGCTGAACAGCGCTCGGCCTGTGCCCGCGACTGTCGAATCGAAGTAGGCCTTGGTGTAATCCTTGCTCGCGTAGTGGGTCACGCCGCCAAGGATAAGATTCGATTTGTCGCTCAACCGCCCACCAACCGCCAAGTCGAACGACGCGACAAACCCCTCGTGGCCGTTCAAACCCTTGCGCAGGTCGCCCTTGAATCGCCAGGGCCCGTTCGTCGTCTCAAGGAAAGCCCCAAACTCGATACCGGGATCGACATCGGGGAGACCCGTGAGAAACGTACTGTCGGAGGAATCGCGCCCGCGATCGTAGGTAAAGCGTGGCCCGAACTTCAGCCCCGAGCGGCGGTAAAGATTCAGACCTGCGCCGCGCTGGGTGCTGAGGAAGTAGGCCCCGCGCCACTCTACATCGACGAGCGGTAACGCGCCGATCTCGTAATCGTTCGCACCGATGAATTCTGGAACGAGGCCAAGGCCGCCGCCGACGACGCCCTTCCAATCGCTTTGCCTCGAAAACTCGATCGACGTGTCGGTCGCGCCGGCCAACTGGGATTCGTAGCTGCGGGTGCCGCCGACGTTCGCGGCGAACGCTTGCGAGGCCCCAAAGGCGATAACAATGGATGTGGCGATCAGTCGTAACATGGTTCATTGGCCCTTCGCTGATTGGCGCCAACCTAGCGGTTTCCCCCATAGCGGACAAGAATCGGCATGGTCCTAGGCGGTCGCGCCGATGGCGTCCGCAACATAGCGGCCAATCGCTAACGAAGAGGTTAACCCAGGCGACTCGATGCCGAACAGGTTGAATAGGCCCGCAATCTTGTGTTCTTGCGGTCCCTGGATCGCGAAATCTCCGGCCGCTGCGCCCGGTCCGACGATCTTCGGCCGCACCCCGGCATAACCGGCGTAGAGGGCGCCCGGGGCCAGGGCCGGGAAATAACGGCGAATGCTCGTTTCGAAGGTCGAGACGCGATCGCTATCGACGCGGTAGTCGATGGTTTCGACCCACTCGACATCGGGGCCAAAGCGCGCTTGGCCGCCGAGGTCGACCGAATAGTGCAGGCCAAGGCTGGCGCTTGTTGGCAGTGGGTAAATCAAGCGGTCGAACGGCGCTTTGCCGTCCAAGATGAAGTAGCTTCCCTTGGCAAGATACTGGGGCGGGATCAGGTCGGCGTTGAGCCCGCGGACGGCGCTGGCGACGGCTTGTGCATGGAGTCCGGCCGCGTTGACCAAAGTGCCGCAATCGAGTTCAACAGCGTCGGACTCGGCGGTTTCGACCTGGACGCGAAAGCCGGTCGTGGTTGGGGTCGCCGACTTGAACGTTGTCCGCAGCGCCACGACGCCGCCGGCAGATTCGATGTCGCCTTCGAGGGCAAGCATGTACTGGTGGCTATCGACGATGCCGGTTGAGGGCGACACCAGCGCCGCGTGACACCGGAGCTGGGGTTCCAAGGCTTGGGCCTCGGCGCCTTCGATTAGCCGGAGGTCGGCAACGCCGCAGGCTATGCCGTTGGCCTGGATTTCCCCGAGGCGTTCCATTTCCGACGCCTCCGCCGCAACGATCAACTTACCGCATTGGCGAAAGGGAATGCCGCGGTCGCTGCAGTAGCGGTACAACAGTGCTTTTCCCTCGACACAAAGCGCGGCCTTCTTCGATCCAGGTGGGTAGTAAATCCCTGCGTGAATGACTTCGCTGTTGCGTGAACTGGTGACGCTTCCGATTCGGTCTTCTTCTTCGAGGACCACAACGTCCCGGCCTTGTCCGGCGATGCTCCTGGCGACGGCCAGTCCGACAACACCGGCGCCGATCACTATGCAATCAACGTAGTCGGTCATGGACGATCTCGGCGCTGCGCTCCCTGTGCGGCAAAGGTGTCACGAAAGCTTGACCTGCTTTGATTTGGGCCGCTCTCGGGTGAGGGTCAATGTAGGCGATGTCCCCGGTGGCTGGAATAGGAACACACGATGATGAGCACGGTCTTGCGCGCGGCTGCTGGCGCCGTCGTTTGCGCCACGGTCTTGGTTGGTGCGGCCGCCGCCGATCCATCGGTGTGGCGCCACGAGTGGCCGTCGACGGACTTCTCCCGAACGTCGGTCGAGTTCGACGAAATCCTCTCCGGCGGCCCGCCGAAAGACGGCATACCGGCTATCGACTGGCCGCGGTTCATCGACTTGGCAGAGGTCGCTGGTTACCGAGACTTCCGGATCGAACCTACCGAGCCGGTCGTTGGCGTTACCGTAAACGGCGAAATGCGGGCTTATCCGTTGTCGATTCTGATGTGGCACGAAATCGTCAACGACGACTTGGGCGGCGTGCCGATCTCGGTGACGTTTTGTCCCCTTTGCAATGCAGCGGTCGTATTCGATCGGCGGCTCGACGACCGGGTTCTCGATTTCGGCACGACCGGTAAGCTGCGCAATTCGGATCTCGTGATGTACGACCGCCAGACCGAAAGCTGGTGGCAGCAGTTCCTTGGCGAAGCCATCGTCGGTGAATTGCTCGGGAAGCGGCTTGCGGTCCTCCCTGCACGGCTCGAGTCATGGGCGAATTTTGAGGCGCGTGCGAACGATGCCGCAACGTTGCTAGTGCCGACCAACGCGGCGTTGAGACGGTACGGCGCCAATCCCTATTCGGGGTACGACTCACTTTCGACGCCGTTCCTTTATCGGGGTGTGGCGCTGGAGACGCTGAAACAGGTAGGGGTTGCGCCGCTGGCGCGGGTGATCACCGTCGATCGAGAGGGCAACAGCACAAAGGCCGCGTGGTCCCTGGATCTGCTTCGTGAGCGTGGTCGGGTCGAGACCGACGACGGCTTCGTCATTACCTGGGAACCCGGGCAAAACTCTGCGCTCGATTCCTCTTCGATCGCCAGGGGCGTCGATGTCGGCAACGTCGTCGTGCAGCGACGAACCGGGGACGGTGCGCTGGTCGACTATCCCTACGGGATCGATTTCGCCTTCGCTTACAAAGCGTTCTTTCCAAACGGCCAAATCATCTTGGATTAAGCTGAATTCATCCCCTGTGGCGCGCGTGAACCGACCCTATATAGTGGGGTCGGTTGAATTAGAGACGCCATGGTTCAGAAACCGCGAAATACCCCGACGAATCCTGCGCGGACCGGTGTCCAGGCGTTCCTCGATAAAGTCGCTGTGACCCCGGTCGCGCCAACCGCGGGCCGCGGGCGCTTGATCTTTGCGCTCGATGCTACCGCGAGCCGAGAGCCTATGTGGGACCGTGCGTGCCACATCCAGGCTGAAATGTTTCGCGAGACAGCGGCATTGGGCGGCCTAGAGATTCAGTTGGCCTACTACCGGGGTTTCGACGAATTTGCAGCGACCCCATGGATAGCCAGTTCAGCCGATCTTATTCGCCGCATGACCTCGGTGTTTTGCCTAGGCGGGCATACGCAGATTCGCAAGGTGCTAGACCACGCCGTTGCCGAAACAAAACGTCGCAAGGTGAACGCGGTCGTGTTTGTCGGCGACTGCATGGAGGAAAGTGTCGACGATCTTTGCCATAGCGCCGGCAAATTAGGTGTACTCGGCGTACCGGTGTTTCTTTTTCAAGAGGGTGCCGAGCCGATCGCGGATATGGCGTTCCGGCAAATCGCCAAGCTCACACGCGGCGCACATTGCCGCTTCGATGCGTCGAGCCCGAATCAACTCCGCGACCTCCTCAACGCTGTTGCCGTCTATGCTGCGGGTGGGCGGCGCGCCCTTACCGACTTCGGCCGCAAGTCGGGTCCCGACGTTCGGCGTCTCACCAGCCAATTGAAAACATAGAATGTACTGGCTTCTGATTGGTTTCACGGTGCTTGGTACGCTGTTCCTTATGGCGCGCTGGTTTGTGACCGCCGAACCGCGCGAGATCCTCCGCGCCGGGCGGTGGCTTGCGGTCCTTGGCGGCGTTGCGTTTTTAGGATTTCTGGCGTCGCGTGGGCTTTGGGGCGCGATGTTCCCGTTGCTGATGGCCGGGTTCATGTACTACCGGCGTCGCGCTAAGCGGGCGGCGTTTACGCGGGCGGCCGATCCGGCGGATGCGGCGCGCACGGGTAAGACCTCCGAAGTGCGGACTGCGACGTTGCGCATGAACCTTGACCACGATACCGGCACCCTCGACGGCAGCGTCTTGCAGGGACGGTTTGCCGGTCGCGACCTCGGCGCGTTGTCGGAAGCCGAACTCATTGCCCTCCTTGAGGAGTGCGGTCGTACAGACTCGGAATCGGCGCAACTTCTAGAGACCTATTTGGATCGGCGCCTCGGTCCGGCGTGGCGGGATAGGCACGACCATGCGGCGGATACCGCGCCGTCCGGCCCCGGCGCCATGTCCCGCGCCGAAGCCTTTGCGGTCCTCGGTTTGGAACCTGGCGCCAGCGACACGGAGATCCGGCAGGCCCACCACAGGCTGATGAAAGGGATGCATCCCGATCAGGGCGGGTCGACCTTCCTCGCGACGAAAATCAACCAGGCGAAGGATCTTCTCCTGGGAAAAGGCTAAACTTGCCTGGCGGTCGGTCGCGTGGCACAAGAACCCGCCTTTCTGCCCCGCCGGAGCCCGCAATACATGACTGCAACCGTGCGCAAAGCCGTTTTCCCCGTGGGGGGGCTCGGGACGCGTTTTTTGCCCGCGACGAAGGCGCTGCCCAAGGAAATGCTGCCCATCGTCGACAAACCGCTGATCCATTACGCGGTGGAGGAAGCGCGGGCGGCCGGAATCGAAGAGTTCATTTTTGTCACCGGCAAAGGCAAAAGCGCGATTGAGGACCATTTCGATCATTCGTCGGAGCTAGAGGCGCTGTTGCGCTCGCGCGGTAAAGCGGAAGCTGCCGCGAGTTTGAGCAGTTGGTTACCGGCACCGGGCAAGGTCGCCTATACCCGCCAACAGGAGCCGCTTGGACTGGGCCACGCCATTTGGTGCGCGCGGCACTTCATTGGCGACGAGCCCTTCGCCGTTCTGCTGCCCGACGATATCTTCTTGGCTGAGGTTCCCTGTCTCAAGCAGATGGTCGACGCCTATTCCGGCCGTGGCGGGATGGTTGCAGCGGAGATCATCGAGGGAGCCGACATCTCCAACTATGGCGTTCTCGACGTAGCGGGCGGGAATGGGAAGGTCGTGAACGTTCGCTCGCTGGTCGAGAAGCCTAAGCCCGCAGACGCGCCATCGAATTATGCGGTCGTCGGGCGCTACATTATGACCCCGAGAGTCTTCGAGTATCTTGATCGCCAAGAAAAGGGTGCCGGCGGCGAAATCCAGCTAACCGACGCGCTCTCGTGGTTAGCCTCGGTCGAGGAATTTGCCGGTATCGAGATCGAAGGCGAGCGCTTCGATTGTGGCCAGCGGTCGGGATACCTTCGCGCCAATATCGCCTTTGGACTTCGACGGGCTGACTTACGCGACGGTCTAATTCAGTACATCCGGAGCTTAGACCTCGGTGCATAACAGATGAAGATCGTTGTCATTGGAACCGGTTATGTCGGGCTCGTTTCGGGCGCTTGTTTCGCCGATATCGGTAACGATGTCACCTGTGTCGACAAGAATCCGACGATCGTGGAACGGCTGGGTCGCGGGGACATTCCGATCTACGAACCGGGCCTTGGCGATGTGGTTGCGCGCAATGTGGCAAACGGTCGGCTGACTTTTGCCGACACGGCGGCGCAGGTGGTCTCCAACGCGGATGTCGTTTTTATAGCGGTGGGAACGCCGCCCAAAGAAAACGGGGATGCCGACCTTTCCTACGTCCAGGCGGCCGCCGCAGAATTCGCGCCGTATCTTGCGGGCTATACCGTCGTCGTGACCAAATCGACAGTGCCGGTCGGCACCAACCGGAAGGTCGCGGAGATCGTCCGCGCCAACGCACCGGACGCCGATTTCGATATCGCGTCGGTGCCGGAATTCCTGCGAGAAGGGAGCGCTGTGGCGGACTTCGCCTCGCCCGACCGTATCGTCGTTGGCGTCGATAGCGCGCGCGCCGCGGACACCCTGCGGACTCTGCATGAACCGCTGATCAAGGGCCGTCCGGAGAGATTGGTGGTCGCCGATGTCGAGACCGCCGAGCTTATTAAGTACAGTGCCAATGCGTTTCTTGCGGTGAAGATTACCTTCATCAACGAAATCGCCAACCTTTGCGAACGGGTCGGTGCCAATGTCGAGGACGTTGCCCGCGGCATGGGTTTCGACACCCGCATCGGCCGCTGGGGACTGAGCGCCGGGCCGGGATACGGCGGATCGTGCTTTCCAAAGGATACTTCGGCGTTAGCGCATGGCGCCGCGCAGGCAGGCGCCCCGACGCGGTTGGTGGAAACGGCCATCGAGGTCAACGACGCGCGTAAGCGGGGGTTGGCGGAAAAGATCGCGGCGGCGGTCGGCGGAAGCCTCGCAGGAAAAACCGTTGCCGTTCTCGGGATCACGTTCAAAGCGAATACAGACGATGTGCGCGATAGTCCCGCCATCGATCTGGTGCAGGGCCTTCTGACTGCCGGCGCCGCGGTTCGGGTCTTCGATCCCCAGGGCGAATCGCATGCCCGAAGGCTAATCGACGGCGTTACATGGTGTGACGGTGCGATCGACGCGGCCAACGGTGCCCATGTGGCTACGATTGCGACGGAATGGGATCAGTTCAAACCGGGGCATCTGGACCTGACGGCACTCAAAGCGGCAATGGCTGTGCCGGTTTTGGTCGATTTTCGTAATCTTTTCGAACCGGCGGATGCCGCCGCCGCCGGGTTCACCTACGTCAGCGTCGGGCGGCGGCCGGTCTCCCCAATTAACGTATGATCGCGCATCGGTTCGATCCCTCGATCCTGCGGGCCTACGATATTCGAGGCGTGCTCGACGAGACGCTGGGCGCGGCCGACGCGGTGGCGATTGGGTGTGCCTTCGGCACTATTGTTCGGCGGCGCGGCGGGCGCACGGTCAATGTCGGCTACGACGGTCGCCACAGTTCGCCGGGCCTAGCGGATCGCCTTGTCGAAGGACTGAAGTCCACCGGCGTCGCGGTTCGGAGAGTCGGGCTCGGCCCGACTCCAATGCTCTATTTTAGCGTGCATGACACGTCCGCCGACGGCGGCATCATGGTGACCGGTTCCCACAATCCGCCCGACCACAACGGCTTCAAATTCATGCTGGGCCGCTCGGGATTTTTTGGCGAAGACATACAAGCCCTTGGAAAGATGGCCGAGGCTGGCGACTTCGATGTCGGCGACGGCACGGAGGAAACAATCGACGTTGCCGTCCGGTACATCGATCGTCTGGTCGCCGGTGCCGATTTTCCGGCCGACCTTACGGTAGCATGGGATCCCGGCAATGGTGCGGCCGGTGCGGTTCTCGAGGCGTTGACCGCGCGCATTCCTGGACGCCACGTCCTCATCAATGTGGCTGTCGACGGCGACTTTCCCAATCATCATCCCGACCCGACGGTTCCGGAAAACCTTGAACAGCTACGGGACGCCGTGACGCGCGAAGGCGCGGCGCTGGGATTTGCGTTCGATGGCGACGGCGACCGGATCGGTGTCGTCGATGCGGCGGGGCGTATCGTCTGGGGCGATCAGTTGCTCGCGCTGCTCGCGCGCGACGTCCTGACCAACCATCCCGGTGCAACGATTATCGGCGATGTTAAATGCAGTATCGCGTTGTTCGATGAAATCCGCCGCCTTGGCGGCGATCCGGTCATGTGGGCGGCAGGACACTCGCTGGTAAAGGCCAAGATGGTCGAAACCGGCGCGAAACTCGCAGGCGAGATGAGTGCGCACATCTTCTTTGCCGACGACTATTACGGTTTCGACGATGGGCTCTACGCCGCGGTTCGGACGCTTCAGCTGATCCAACGGAGCGGCACGTCGATCGGTGCCATGCTGGACGAGTTGCCCGTTTTCGTGAATACGCCCGAACTTCGCTTCGATTGCTCCGAGTCGCGAAAGTTCGCCGTGGCCGCCGAGGTTGCTGCACGGATGCGCGCGGCGGGCGCCGAGGTTGTCGACATCGATGGGGTTCGGGTAAGCAATGAAGACGGTTGGTGGCTGCTGCGGGCGTCGAACACTCAGGCGGTGCTGGTGGCGCGAATCGAAGCGCACGATCAGGCTGGCCTCGACCGTTTAAAGGCGCAACTTTTCGCCGAGCTCACCGCAAGCGGTGTCCAACCGCCCGCCGTCTAGTCAGGCCTTGCGTGCACCGAAGGCAAGCCACGTTGCGGTGCGCTTGAAGTCCTGACCGCTATCGATGCTTGCTTGTAGTAGGTCGGCGGCGACCGCATTCGGGACCATCTCCTGGAAGCTCCGCGTCCGATCGAAACCGACGCCGGCTGCGATGTCGATGAGGTCGGTGTCGTGCAAGGTGCCCCAGAACGGCTCGTGGTTATTGAGCGTATCCCAGTCGTAATAGAACTGCTCGAACGCATCCATCCCATCGTGCTGGCGTTGTTCGACGTGGAGCATCAGGCCCCCGGGCGCCAGGAGACGGAACGACTCGGCCAGGATATTACGCAGCGCCTGCCTGGATGTTTCATGCAGGACGATGTGGGAAACGACGAGATCGAAGGATCCTGCGGCGAAGTCCGTCGCCTCGGCGTTCTGTTGGGAAAAGTGAATGGCTTCACCCATCGAGCTCGCGCGGGCGTGCGCGTAGCGCAACATCGGCGCAGAAAGATCGATTGCGTCGATCCGCGCCTCCGGATAGACCGCGCAATAGGGCAACGTGCTGTGGCCGACGGAACAGCCAATATCGAGGATTCTTTTGGGGCGAAGGTCTGGAAACCGTGCCTTCAGAAACTTAATCGCAGAGGCACCCGCCGCTTCGCAATAGGGGCCCATGAAACCTTTGGTCAAGACGAAAACACCGGGGTCGTAAATCGCCGCCGGTGTGGAATCGTCTGGACAACGTTCCGCGTAGTACCCACCGGGCTGACCGTGGAAATCGACCTTGGCCACGTAGCCCGGCAATGCCAAGTCCGGGTTTAGACGGAGCGTGCCGGTCGCGGTACGTCCGAGCCGCGCGACGTCATCGTTGATGCGGTCGATTTGTCGGTGAACGAGTTCCTCGCCGGTTGCTTGTTTCATTTCCTGCGTCGTGCGTCGCAATCCACTCCACCACTGGAAAAGGGGTTCGTCGGCCATGGCGCGGCGGATCTCGTGCCGATCCTTTGGCGGACGCCCGTAATGCCGCTCGAACGCCGGGCCGACCCGCCGATCGTAGGCGTGCCGATTGCCTGGGAACACTTGGGCTTGGACCGCAAAATACATTGACGCGACGAAGTCCTCACGCGCCGCTTCGTCATGGCTGACGGCGGCCATGGCCCCGTGACGGCCCATTTGCCTAATGCCGATAGGCTTCATGGTTGAGGGACCGATTGCAGTGTCATGGTTGGCTCCCGGCCATCCGAGGACAGCGATTATTTTGTTGCGGTATAGAAGAACCAAGGCGGCGTTGGGGCCTCGCCCGGTTTATCTACGTTGTAGACCTGTCGGCGTTCTTCATCGCCCCATTCCATCGACTGACGGACCTTGCTGTTCGCGAAGCCGGCATCGACCGCGATTTTTTGCAAGTCCATGTCGTGAAGCGTTCCCCAAAACGGCTCGTTGTTGCCGAATGTATCCCAGTCGCGCATGAACTGATCGTAAGGATCCATGCCGTCATACTGGGGCTGTTCGATGTGGATCATCACACCGCCCGGCTTCAGGACACGGTGGCATTCGCGAATAATGTTCTTGATCCCCGCGGTCGATAATTCGTGGAGGGTCGCGCCCGAAATCACGAAGTCGAAGGTGTTATCCGCGCAGGTCATCCGTTCCGCGCTTTGTTGCGAGAAATGCACCGGCACGCCTAGGCTTTCGGCGCGGGCATGGGCATAGCGCAGCATCGGTGCGGCCACGTCGATTGCGTGAACCTCGGCGTCCGGAAGCGTTTCGGCGATGGCGACCGAACCGTGGCCCACGGCACATCCGACGTCCAAGACTTTTCCGGTGCGGAATTGCGGATAATTTCGTTTGATATACGCCGTGCTCGAGCGACCGAAACCGTCAACCTTCGGCCCCAAGAACCCCTGAGTGATGGAATAGACACCGCGGTCGTATAGAGCGCCGGCATAGACGTCGCCCTCCGTTGCCTCGCCGCAATAGCCGCCCGGCATGCAGTGGATATCGACCGCCGTGATGTAGCGCGGGAGATCGAGACTCGCGTCGAGTTCGAGCGACCCGCGCGTGCGCCCGCGCGGCTGGGCGCGTTCGTGCAGTTCGTCGTAGGTCCGATGCAGGCAGGTATCGGTCGCAACCCACATCATTTCCTGCGTCGTCCGGCGCAACGCACTCCAGGTCTGGTGGTAGGGGTCCTCGCGCATCTCCGCCCGAACTTCTTTGCGGGTCGCGGGTTGGCGTCCCTCGCGTTTCTTGAACGCAGGCAAAACGCGGTTCTGATAGACATCTTTGTTGCCCGGCATCAAATGGCCGAACACCTCGAAATGCATCGCCTGGGCGAAGTTCTCAAGTGCCATTTCGTCGTGGCTACTGTGAACGATTGCGCCATGGCGCTTCATCCGTTCGAAGGGTGTTGGTCCACTCATCCCTACCTCCAATTGGCAATGCACCCGAGTTGGCGCGTGGAGAGGATTATAGGCGCGTGACGCGACCGCGGCTACGGAGAGAGGTCAGCCGCCAGATTGATTGAGGGCGACACAGTCGAGGCCGTTTTTCACCAAGGTGCGGCAGGCAGAAAGCGCGTTCTCCCGCGTAATTCCGACGATTCGCGCGCGAAAGAGCGGTGTACTGGTTCGCGACGGTGCCTCGCTTACGGCTACCCGGGCGTCGCTAAGGTAGCGGGCGGCGATATCCGATGCGCGGCGAATCCCATGGAACGCGGAATCTTTGTCGCTGAAAGCGCCTACTTGGATCAACCAGGTTCGCTGGGTGGTCGATCTACCGGCCATTTCAGGAAGGTTCTGGACCGAAGAATCCGCGGTCGGGTAGGCGTCGTCGGTCGATCCTTGTTCCGGGGCGTCTGCTTCCGCCGGCGCGTCGGCAGCGAGCTGCGGGGCCGGGACACCTGGACGCAACGGCTTGATCGCTGGCGTCGGCACGTTGCGTGCCTCAAGGACGCTGAACGCCCGATCGAACAAAGATTTCGCGTGGCTATCGCGCGAGTTTGCCGATTTTCCGCCGAAAACGACGCCGATCAGACGGCGGTCGCCGCGCTGGACCGAAGCAACGACGTTAAACCCCGATGCCCGGATGTAGCCGGTCTTGATCCCGTCTGCGCCTTGGTATTGCTCAAGAAGGTGATTGTGATTCCGGTAGGTCTTGCCGGCATAGGTAAATTTGGTGGTCGAGAAGTAATGGTAATAACGCGGGTGATCGTTCAGGAGGGCGCGGGCTAGCAGAGTCATGTCTCCGGCGGTCGTGCGCTGATGGCGATTGGGGAGACCGGTCGCGTTGCGGAAGGTCGTTCGGCGCATCCCGAGGTCACGCGCCTTTTCCGTCATCATTTCGGCGAAATTGATCTCGGTGCCGCCGAGTGCTTCGGCCACGACGGTGGCGGCATCGTTGGCCGACTTCGTGACCATTGCCAAGATCGCGTCTTTGGCCGTGATGGTAGATCCGGCACGGAGGCCGAGGCGCGACGGTGTCTGCCCGGCGGCGCGCTGGGATACTGGAAGTTTTTGGTTGAGCCTGAATTTACCGGAATCGAGTGCATCGAATGCCAGGTAGAGCGTCATCATTTTTGTAAGCGACGCGGGATAGCGGATGGCCTCGCCGTTCCGCGAGAAGAGAATCTCGCCGGAGTCGGCGTCGACGATCATTGCCGCGTATCGGGCTTCGGCCTGGTTCATGCCCAGCGCCCACGCGAACGTTAGGGCAACAACGCCGAGGGCGACAAAACGCCAAAGCAAGTCTACTTTTCTCTGCAACCGCTCGCGCCCCAGACTGGTCTGTAGAAGTTCCCCAACAGGCGCGTCGAGGGTGCGCCTGTAAGGATGATAGAAGAGCAGTTGGCCTCGTGTCTATTCATATATTTCAAATAGTTGCGGGAGAGTCTTGATAGTGAATCTAATTGCAAACGTTGCCGCGCTGGGGTTCGCGCTCGTGGTCGGCGCCTGCAGCCTACCCGATAGCGGGGTTCTGGGGCGTCAGTTGAGCTGGTTCGACTACGTGGCCGGCGAAGACATGCGGCAAAGTTGTCCGCGGTCGGATCTGGAACGCTACAGGCTCGTGTTTAACGCCGAGTATACGAAACAGGTCCGGACCTACGATGTCTTGCAGCGCGGCGAAGGGGCGATTCTGCGGGGGCATGTTTTTCGGGGCAGTTTGACGGCAGACAGGGCGTTCCCGTCGGCGATCGGCGGATTCGTGGGCGAGACCGGATCGCTCGAACTCAATCCGGCCGAATTCCAGGCGTTGCGTAGCGCCGTGGCGGCTGCACCGGCGCCGGGCAACGACGTGCTCTATCTGCGCGCGGACTCCTACTTCTGGGTGGTTGTGTCGTGCGTGAACGGGGTCCTAAGCGCCAACGCCTTTACCGGTCCAGCAGAAAGGTTGGAAAGTCTGCCGTTCCGCCGTTTCCTTCTGGCCCACGATCCCACCGGCGTCCCCGTGCGGGTGCAACGCGGGGTCGCCGCCGACCGGTTGACCGGCTATGGCAGCGTCTACAGCCCGATCGAGACCGAATCGGCAGACCGTGCGTCCGGACGCGGCGGCGCGGTCTTCCAATTCAAGTATGAAAACGGCGCAATTACGACGCTTGGCGGCTAATGCTGCAGTGCACAAAAACGCCTTGACATTGTTGGTAGGCGGCCTATCTTAGGTGTGCTGCAACGCAATATCGCAGTTGCGAGATTTTTCTAAGAGGGCTGTAATGAGCACGAAAAAGGCAAGCGGAGAAGGTTTCAAGGCGCAGGAAGCTGCGACTCAGACCATTGATGCGGCATTGAAGGCCGGCAAAGAGAACGTCGATGTGTTCCTGAAAGAGGGAACCGATGCGGCGGCAAAGGGTTTCGAGAAAGTCGTGACGATGTCGCGCGACGCCGCCGGGAACGCTGCTCGTCAGTTCGACGATGCATCGGCAATCGGCAAGTCGAGCATCGATGCGTCGATCGCCTCCAGCGACGCTTGGCTGAACGGCGTGGAAAAGCTTTCCAGCTATGCGACCAAAGCGACCCAGGACCTTGTCAATGAAGGCATTCAGGCCAGCCAAGCCATCCTCGCGGCTAAAAATCCGCAGGAAGCCGCGCAGCTTCAGGCAGAATACTTCCAAAAGGGCTGGTCCCGTTTTCTCGACGAATCGACCAAACTCGGCGAGCTTTCGGTGCAGGCCACCACGGGCATGTTCGAGCCGCTGAATACGCAAATCAGCGCCGTCATGGACCGGTGGACGAAGACCGCCGCCTAAACAGCGCTCAAGTAGCGACAAAAGCCCGGCCGTTCCGGCCGGGCTTTTTTTTGCCTCGCGGCTATCGCGCGACGGCCCCTTTTTTTTGCGCTGTCGAGTGGCATATTAGGAAGATCGAATCGGTGGCCAACGGGTAGCGGTGCCGCAACCAGGATGGATATGAGCGAACGAGACGCAGATCGCGACGGCGGCGGGATCGACGTGGGAGTGGTCACTAAGACGACCACCAAGACCAAAAAGCCGCCAATGTACAAAGTCGTGATGCTCAACGACGACTACACGCCGATGGAGTTCGTGGTCTATATCTTGGAACGCTTCTTTCACAAGAATCGCCAAGAGGCGACCCAGATCATGCTCCACATCCACCGGAAAGGTGTGGGTATTTGCGGGGTCTTCACCTATGAGGTCGCCGAAACCAAAGTTAATCAAGTGGTAGACTTTGCCCGTCAGAATCAGCACCCTCTTCAGTGCACCATGGAAAAAGACTAGTGCCCGGATTTTCGTCCAATCTCGAACAGTCGTTGCATCGCGCGCTGGCGCTTGCCAATGATCGACGCCACGAATATGCGACGCTTGAACATTTGTTGTTGTCGCTCATGGACGACGCGGAGGCCGCAGCGGTCTTGAAGGCATGCGCGGTGCGAGTCGACGAGTTGCGCGACGTCCTGGTCCACTATCTGGACGAGGAACTGAAGAACCTGATCCACGACAGCGACGAAGATGCCAAACCGACGGCCGGTTTTCAGCGCGTGATACAACGCGCCCTCATTCACGTTCAGTCGTCGGGTCGCGACGACGTCACGGGTGCAAACGTACTTGTCGCGATTTTTTCCGAACGCGAATCCCACGCCGCATATTTTCTCCAACAGCAGGATATGACGCGGCTCGATGTCGTCAGTTATATCTCTCACGGCATAGCAAAGGCGCCCGGTGAGTCGGAGCCGCGCACCGTTGAGGGGGCGGACGACGAACCCGACGCCGAGCCTTCGGCCCGTAAAGGAACCGAGGCCCTCGATGCCTATTGCGTCAATCTCAACGAAAAGGCCGAATCCGGTAAGATCGATCCGTTGATCGGTCGCGAGCACGAGATCGAGCGGACGATCCAGATCCTGTGCCGCCGGTCCAAAAACAATCCGCTCTTTGTGGGCGATCCCGGGGTTGGCAAGACCGCGATCGCCGAGGGTTTGGCGCGTCGGATCGTCAAACGCGAAGTGCCCGAAGTTCTCCACGATGCGACGATCTTTTCGCTCGATATGGGCACCTTGCTTGCCGGCACACGCTACCGCGGCGATTTCGAGGAACGGGTAAAGGCAGTTCTTACCGAGCTTGAGAACTACGAAGGGGCCGTCCTCTTTATCGACGAAATCCATACGGTCATCGGTGCGGGCGCGACGTCGGGCGGGGCGATGGACGCTTCAAACTTGCTGAAGCCGGCGCTGGCCAGCGGCGCGATCCGCTGCATCGGATCGACGACGTACAAAGAGTTCCGAAACTATTTCGAGAAAGACCGCGCGTTGCTGCGGCGTTTCCAAAAGATCGACGTCAACGAACCGTCGGTCGAGGATGCGGTCAAGATTCTCCAGGGCCTTAAACCCTACTACGAGGAATACCACGGCGTTCACTACACTGCGGATGCGCTGAAGAGCGCCGTCGAACTCACCGACCGTTACATCAACGACCGCAAACTGCCGGACAAAGCGATCGACGTCATTGACGAAGTCGGCGCGGCGCAAATGTTGCTGCCGCCCAGCCGCCGTCGGAAGACCGTGAATGCCAAGGATATCGAAGCGATCGTCGCCAAGATCGCGCGCATCCCGCCCAAACGGGTGTCGAAGAACGATCGAGAGAGCTTGAAGAATCTCGAGACCGAACTGAAGAGCGTGGTTTACGGACAGGACAAGGCGATTGGCGCATTGTCTTCGGCAATGAAGCTCGCGCGCGCCGGCTTGCGCGAACCGGAGAAGCCGATCGGCTCGTTCCTATTTTCTGGTCCGACCGGCGTCGGCAAGACCGAGGTCGCGCGACAGCTCGCGGCAATCATGGGCGTGGAACTAATACGGTTCGACATGTCCGAATATATGGAGCGCCACACCGTTTCGCGGTTGATCGGCGCGCCGCCGGGCTATGTCGGGTTCGATCAAGGCGGCCTCTTGACCGACTCGATCGATCAGCATCCCCATGCCGTGCTGCTCCTCGATGAAATCGAGAAAGCGCATCCCGACCTGTTCAGCATCCTGTTGCAGGTGATGGATCACGGAAAGCTTACCGATCACAACGGGAAAGCCGTCGACTTTAGGAATGTCGTCCTGATCATGACAACGAACGCCGGCGCGGCCGAGATGAGCAAGCAGGCGATCGGTTTCGGTCGGGGCCTGCGCGAGGACGAAGACAGCGAAGCTATCAAGCGTTTGTTCACACCTGAATTCCGCAACCGGCTCGACTCGGTGATTCAATTCGCCGGCCTCGACATCGACATCGTCGAACGAGTCGTCGACAAATTCATTGCCCAGCTAGAGGCGCAACTTGCCGACCGCAAGGTCGATATCGTGCTCAGCGACGAGGCCAGGAAGTGGATGGCCGTCAAAGGTTATGATCGTTTGATGGGCGCCCGGCCGTTGTCGCGGTACATCCAGGAAAATCTGAAAAAGCCGCTCGCCGAGGAGTTGCTGTTCGGCAAACTGGAAAAGGGCGGGACCGTCCAGATCGAACTCAAGGACGGCGACCTAGCCTTTGAGTTCCTAAAACCAAAGGCAAAGGCGCCCAAGAAGCCAAAGGCGTTGCCGCCGGGCACCGAGCCGAAACGGTTGACCAAGAGGACCGACGGTCCGGACGACGAGGGCGGGGACGATCCGGCCGATGGTGACGGAAAAGTCCCGGAGTTCGTCCACTAGCTAGTTTGGCGAGGGCGCGCCAAGCGGCGCTCCCGGTAGATCGTCGTACCGGCGGCGGCGGTGCAAAACGAGGACACCGGCGATCGCGGCTGCCGATAGGGGCGCCAAAGAACCGATGCTTTCCACCCAACTCACCGCGCGGATGACGGTTTGCGTGCTGATCCCGTCGCCCAAGCCGCCAAGGTTAGCGACGAGACCCGCGGTCGCCGCGGCAACCGCGATCCCGAGCGATCTGACCGTGTGAATCGACCCGGCCGTGATGGACTCCTCGCCCGGTGCGGCAAGCGTCATGGTCCAGTTCATCAGGTGTGACATCGACATGCCGACGCCGAACCCGGCAACAAGCTGGAACGCCGTGACAACCTGCCAGGGCCACGTGCCGACACTGAACCCGATTCCAAGGATCCCAAGACCGGCCATTGCCGGTCCGACGACAATAAAGATGCGTTGCCATTTGATGTTTGCCCCGGCCGTCGCAATGCCGGATACCGACCACGCCAAGGCAAGTGATGCGCCAAGATAGCCCGACATGAGCGGCGAGAGACCGTAGACCACACGGTAGGTGAGCGGCATAAAAGTGCCAACGCAAACAGGGGCGACCACGATGAGAACGAAGACCCAGTAGGCCGGGCCTATCGCCCCGGTGAACGAAAAAGGCCGACTCGGAAAAATCTTGTTGGTCGCATTCCGGTCGGCGTGGAAACTCGACCAAATCACGGCAAGACCGACGACCAACGCGAAGACGCGCAGCGCGAGATGGTCGACGATTCCCGACGCCGCCATCAGCAAAACGCCCAGGCCCAATATGGCAACCCGGGCCACCGGAAAGCGCCGCCGGTTCGCGTTGGCTTTCGTTGTGTCGGGGATCACGCGGGCCGCAACCAGGGTGAAGCCCAGGATGATAGGAATGGCGAACCAAAAGGCGCCGCGCCACATGCCCAGTTGGTCGAACAGGCCGCCGACCGTCGGGCCGAACACGGCCGCGGTCGCCCAGACCATCCCGTTCATGGCGATCATCCGCGTCCGCAAGTTGCCTGGGAACAACTCGCTGATCAGGGCGGTGTTCTGCGAGACGATCAAGCCCGCGCCAAACCCCTGGATCACCCGCGCGCTGAGGAGGACACCCATGTTGGTGGCGAGACTGGCCAGAATTGTGCCAGCCAAAAAAATCAACCCGGCGGCGACATAACCGCGTCGGGTGCCGAGCATCAACCGCGCCGGGGCACCGCTGGCGGCACCAACGATCGACGCCGTCATGTAGAGCATCACGACCCACGTGTAGAACTGCGCGCCGCCGATCTCGCGGACCACCGAGGGCATTACCGTCGAGACCACGAAAGCGTCCATCGCATGTAGCGAAACGGCGAGCGTCAGCGAAATCGTGTAAACCGCGCGGCCCTCGCGAAACAGGTCCGCCCAGGTATATGTCGCGGTGTTCATCGTTGTCGGTTTTCCGGGTCCCACGGCGCTGCTCAGTCGCCGGATTTCTTGAAGGGAGAATACTCGTCCAGTGCGGCGATGTCTTGATCGACCGCGGCGCGTTCTTGGCCGAGGTAGTTGTCGACGGCGCGACGGAACCCGTCGTCGGCGATCCAATGGGCGCTATAGGTGTGGATCGGCAAATAGCCTCGGCTCAGTTTGTGTTGACCTTGCGCACCGGCTTCGACTCGCGCCAGCCCATGGTCGATCGCGTAGTCGATGGCCTGGTAGTAACACAGTTCGAAATGCAGGAAGGCGTGATCTTCGAGGCATCCCCAATAGCGTCCGTACAACGTATCTTCGCCGATGAAATTCAGGGCACCGGCGATATAGCGCCCGTGCCGCTTGGCCAGGACCAACAGGACGCGGTCGCCCATCGTGTCGCTGATGAGGCTGTAAAAGGCTCGGGTCAGATAGGGCCGGCCCCATTTGCGCGCGCCGGTGTCGGTATAGAAGTCGAAGAACGCGTCCCAGTGTTCTTCGCGGAGCGCCGAGCCGGTTAACCACTCGATTTCGATGTCGTTTTCCACGGCGCCGCGGCGTTCCTTTTTGATCGCCTTACGCTTGCGCGACGACAGGGCCCCCAGGAAATCGTCGAAGCTGTCGTACCCGTCGTTGGACCAGTGAAACTGCTCGCCGGTTCGCTGCAGGAAACCTGCGGCGCCAAGCCGTTCCCACTCAGGCTTGGTTGGAAAATTGACGTTTACCGACGAAAGGTTGTGCTGCTTGGCGACTTCGATTGCCCCGCGGATCAAGGCATCCTCCATCGGCGCGCGGGCCAATCCGTCGCGCACCAAAAGGCGCGGCCCGGTCGCCGGGGTGAAGGGTACGGCGATCAAAAGCTTGGGATAGTAGCGCCCGCCGGACCGCTCAAAGGCTTGGGCCCAGCCATGGTCGAAAACGAACTCGCCTTGGGAATGGCTCTTGACGTACATCGGCGCGCAGGCGGCGATACCGGCACCGTCTTCGACCACAAGATGGTAGGGCGCCCACCCGGTCTCCCCGGTGGCACTGCCGCTTTCCTCCATCGCCGCGAGAAAGGCATGCGCGACGAAGGGGTTTTTGTTCCCGGCGCACCTATTCCATTGATCGGCCGGTAGGCGACGGATATCGCCAACGACCTTGATCGTTATTTCCGTTTGTTCGATGTCGCCCATCGGGCGGTTCAGCGAATCTCGAAGACGGCATCGACCTCGACGGACGCGCCGAGCGGGAGCGACGGGGCGCCCACGGCAAACCGCGCGTGCGCCGCTTTGTCGCCAAAGACCGCGGCCATCAGGTCGGAGGCACCGTTTATCACTTTCGGGTGATCGGTAAACCCTGGATCGCAGGCGACGAATCCGCCGAGTTTGACGCACCGGACCACGCGGTCGAGATCGCCGTTGCAGGCGGCATTCAACTGCGTAATCAGGTTGATGGCGCATAGGCGTGCCGATTTCTGGGCTTGATCCAGTGAAACCACGTCCGGCACCCGCCCGGGGAACTGCAACGTCCCGTCGACCAGCGCGATCTGTCCGGCTAGGAAAACCAGGTTGCCGGTCACGACATAGGGGACGTAGCTGCCCTGCGAAGCTGGCGGTGAGGGGAGCGAAATGCCCAGTGACGTCAGCGTCTCGGAAACTTTTCCGGCCATTTGTCGTCCTTCTCCGTTTTCGGTGCGTCTTGGATGATACTATGCGATGAAGGCGGGGCAATCGCGCCCCATGCGTTTTGTGGCGGCCGACCGTGCCGCCACTACATATCAGTTTGTGGAGGGCACGTTTGTCCGATTACACGATCGGCGATATTTCGGACTGGGTGATTGCGAGCGGCCTGATCGGGTTGCCGGAAACCGACATCATCGACGGTGTCTGCCAGCGGCTTGCCAAGGCGGGAACGGAAGTCATGCGGGTCCAGATCGGACAGCGCATCCTTCACCCGGTCTACGCCGGAACCGGCTACCTGTGGGAGCGCGGCAAAGGAGCGATCAAGAACGATTGGGAACGGGTCAGCGACGAGGTTGGGAACGGCTTGGAAAATAGCCCGTTCGGCCATCTGTTCGAGCATGGCCTAGATAAGTGGCGCTTTCGGATCGACGGCGCCAACGAGCCGATGCCCTATCCGATTTTCCAGGAGCTCAAGGACAAAGGCGCGACCGACTACATCGTCTATGCAACCGGGTTCACCCAAGGTGGGGTCAACAACATCGGTAACGACCGATACCCCGAGGGTATGGTCTCTTCGTGGACGGTCGACCAACGCGATGGGTTCTCCGACCTTGAAATCGAAAGCCTGACGCGGCTCGTTCGAACGCTGGGTCTGGCGATCAAGAGCGGTCGCAACCACCGCATGGCGCGCACACTTCTTGAAGTCTATCTCGGGAAAGACGCCGGCCGGCGCGTATTGTCCGGCGAGATTGAACGCGGCTCTGTGCGCTCGATTTCGGCGGTCTTGTGGTACTGCGATCTCCAGGGATTTACCAAGATTGCCGAGGTCACCCCGCCGGACGCGCTGATCCATCTGCTGAATGACTATTTCGAGAATATGGTCGAGCCGATTCACCAGGCCGGCGGGCAAGTGTTGAAGTTCATGGGCGACGGTCTCATGGCGATCTTCGAACTCGGCGACACCGCCGCCGCCGATGTATGCCGCGTCGCCCTGGATACCGTCGAGGAAGCGCGGCGGCGCATTGCCGAGGTCAATCGGGTCCGTGCCGCCGCCGGTCAGCCGACGACCGATTTCTATATCGCGATCCATCTGGGGGAGGTGCAATACGGCAACATCGGGTCCAAGGACCGGTTGGATTTCACCGTGGTCGGGCCGGCGGTCAACGAGGTCAGCCGAATCGAGACGATGTGCCGGCCCCTCGACCAAGAGGTGATCGTTTCCTCGGCGTTTTCGGACGCGGCAATCCATTGCCAGGATCGATTGGTCTCGCTGGGTCGGTATGCGTTGCGCGGCGTCCGCCAGCCCAAAGAACTGTTCACCCTGATTCCGGCCGACGGCGGGGAATAAAAAGGCCCCCGGCGTGAGCCAGGGGCCTACAGAGAGAGGCCGCCTCCCTAACTGGCGAGAGCGTCCCTGCCAATTCGATGTTGCCAAGTATTGTGGGGCTTTCGCCGACCCTTATCCGTGTACATCGCTGCATCGGCCCGGCGCATCACCGCACGCGGATCGGCCCCGGACACGAAAGGCGCGACGCCCATGCTCGCACTCACTGAAATAAGGTTTCCCTGGAATGTTAGGTGAGAGGAATTCATCAGCAATTGGAGCGTGCGCGCCCGGCGCTCGCCTTCTTCCGGCGTCGTCTGCACCATGAGAATCGCAAACTCGTCGCCGCCGAGGCGGGCAACAGTATCGGTCAACCGCACGCTGTTACGCAGGAAGTCCGCGACGTAAATCAAGACAGCGTCGCCTGCTTCATGACCCATCAGGTCATTGATCGGCTTGAATCCGTCGAGATCGATATAGGCGAGAACCCCGGCCTCGTCGAAACGGCTGGCGCCGGCGACGGCGCGGCGAACCTGCTCTTCGAACGCACGCCGGTTCGCCAAACCGGTAAGGGGGTCGGTCATGGCCTGGGACTTGAGCGCCGCGATCACCGAGTCCTTTTGGGAGAGCATCTGTTCGCTCTCCGCTATTTTATGAAGCGCTTGAACCAGCAAGCGCATCAGTCGCGGCGGGTCGGCATGCACCTCGTTGCCAAGCGCCGATGCGACATTGACCGTGATGGGGTCGGCACCGAGTCTGTCTTGGTCCAGTGTGATGACTTGCGGAGGCGCCATGTGAATATCCTGACCGATCGAATCGGAAAAGCGGGATTACTACTCCCCTTCCTACTGGCAAGGTGCGTGCCAAATGGAGCGCGCGGTTTGGCTGTTTACCCATGGTTAACGTTCTTGGGCCAGGAATGTTGTGCCGACGCAGGCGGCAGCACTTGCCCGGTCCGTAGGTGATGACAACCCGGGACGGGGCGAATACCGTGTCGACCTGTAACCGAAGGACCGTGTCTATGTTCATGCGATTAGGGATCGTCGGCCTTGTTGTTGTGCTATGGCCGCAACTGGCAGGGGCCGTCACATTGCAATCCCATGTCGGCGTCTATGAATTGGCCATGTCGAAAAACCGCAGCGATAGCGGCATTTCCGGTGTCAGCGGGCGCCTCGTTCTCCGCGTCGTAGAGTCCTGTGACGGGTTTACCCAGTCCCAGCGCATGATACTCGTCACGACCAGTGCGGACGGCCAAGAGGTGGTTCGGGATTTCAATTTCGAATCGGTCGAGTCGCGCGACGGTACCGACATTCAGTTCGACAGTAGCGACACGGCGAATGGCGCGCTCCAGGGGCACCATGTCGGCCGTGCCGAACTCGACGAGCGGGGCGGTGAGGGAAAGGTCGTCTTTACCAAGCCCCAACGGGAGGCAGTCTCCCTCGAACCGGGGACGATTTTCCCGACTGAGCATTTTGTCGTTCTCATTGAGGCCGCCCGCGTCGGACAAACAACAGTCGAAAGACGCGTATTCGACGGTTCAGGTCCGAATGGCATATACGATGCGGTCGCCCAGATATCGAAACCCGTCACGCCGTCCCGCGACCAAGCGGTGACGCCGCAGCTTGCCGACGCCGCCGCTTGGAACGTCCACGTGGCCTATTTCAAGCCGGCAACGGATGGGATCCTGCCCGAGTACGAGATCGGTTTTCGGCTCCACGACAACGGTGTCGCCAGCGACCTCGACCTCGATTATGGCACCTTCGCTTTACGGGCGAGCCTCTCACGCTTGGACTTTCTGCCCGACACTTGCAACTGATTACGGCCATAGCCGCGCGGCGCCGCGGACGCCGCTCGAATCGCCGTGCCGCGCCGGGACCAACGGGGTCGCAACCTCGTCGGAAAAGACGTAGCGGTTCCACCGCGCGGGTATCATGTCGTAGAGCGCGGCAACGTTCGACATCCCGCCGCCGAGGACGATCACCTCCGGATCGAAGATGTTGACGACCACCGCCAATGCCTTGGCGAGGCGTTCGGCGTAGCGATCGAGCGACCGTTGACATCCAAGGTCGCCCGCCGCGGCCGCGGATGCGATCGATGGTGCATCGAGAATCGCCCCGGTTGCGGACTTGTGATCGGCGCTAAGGGCGGGGCCCGAGAGGAACGTTTCGATGCACCCACGCTTACCGCAGTAGCACAACGGTCCGGGCGTCTCTTCAGGTGTCGCCCAAGGAAGTGGCCCGTGGCCCCACTCCCCGGCGATGGCATTGCGTCCGGTAAGGGCGCGGCCATCAACGACTATCCCGCCGCCTACGCCTGTGCCCAGAATGACGCCAAAGACACAACGGTGACCCGCGGCCGCGCCGTCCGTGGCCTCTGAAAGCGCAAAGCAGTTGGCATCGTTGGCCAAGCGGATGGGGCGTCCGAGAGCCTGTTCCAGGTCGCGGTCGAGCGTTCGCCCGATGAGCCACGTCGAGTTGGCGTTCTTGACGCGACCGGTCGCCGGAGAAATCGCCCCCGGTATCCCGATCCCGACCGGGCGGGCGCACGGTGCGGTGCCGGCCAGTTGCTCGACCAACCCTGCGATTGCTGCGATCGTGGCGTCGTAATCGTCCCGTGGCGCAGGAATGCGGATGCGGGCGCGTTCGTGACCGTCGCGCTCTAATGCAACGCCCTCGATCTTGGTGCCGCCCAGGTCGATCCCGATCCGGCACTGCCGATCGTCTGGCACCTATTCCGCCGCGGCTTCGGCCTCGTTGCGGCGCCATTGCAAGATGCGGTCGCCTAATAAACGACCGAAGGTCAGGGCCGGGGTGACACTCATACCGCCGCAGAAAGAATTGCCGGTAAGGACACCGCCGCCGATAACCTCGCCGGCCGCATAGAGGTTGCCGATTGGTTTGTCGTTGCGGTCGAGGACGCGAAGGTTGTCGTCAACCGCGATCCCTGCATAGCTCTTGACCGCCGTACCGTGATTGCGGATGGCGTAGAACGGCGGGGTTTGGATCGGTAGAGGATGGTGTTTTCGGCCCAGCGGGTCGGTGCCGTTTTCGACACCTTGGTTGAATGCCGCGACGGACTGCGCCAATGCCGCCGCGTCGATGCCGGTTTGCTTTGCGAGGTCGGCCAGCGAGTCGGCACGAAAGAAGTCGGGATGGCCGTCGAAGGCGCTGTCGTAGATAGCGCCCCGCGCCGGGGCTTCGCCGCCGCGATAGGGGTTGTCAGGCCATTCAGAAATAATGCTGGGCGAGCGATCTTTGATCGTTTGGTCGAACACAACCCAAAACCGTAGATCGGTTTGCTCCAATAGGGCCCGTTCCCGCGCATCCACCGATTCGGTGTCTTCGCACACGAAACGCTCGCCCTCCAGGTTCACATAGATTTCCCAAGGTTGCCGGTACTGCGGTGTCAAATTGCAAATGCCGCCCTTGTAGTAGCCGGGCCGGGTTGGATCTTCGACGCCGCCGAAGGTCGGCATCAGCATATCGCCGCCGCGGACATAACTGCCCGCCCCGGTGCCGATGACAATTCCTTCGCCAAGGCTGGTATCGTTACCCAACGGATAGAGCGGGTGCCCTGCATTCAGCATCGGAAACAGCCCGCGGTTGCCGGTATATCCGCCGGTCGTCAGCACGTAGGTGTCGGCATGGACGACCCGGTGCACGCCGTCCGGTCCCTTTAGCACTGCCCCGACCACGTCGCCGTTGGCGTTTTGGCGAAGGCCGGCCAGTTTGGTGTTGAGTTGCAGGCTCACCTGGCCGCTGTCGATCGACTCCTGCAGCCACGGCCCGATGGCCTCGAGTACCGAGACCCCCAGTTTCGGACCCCAATACGTCCGTGGGACGCTGTAGGCCTCATGTCCGTAGTTGATGACGGGCATTTCCGGCAACATCTCGAAGCCGATATCCAGCAGCCAATGGATGGTGTCCGGGGCATTATCGACTGCGAGGCGCACCATCGTCGGGTCTGCGCTGGCCCGGCTGATGCGCATGATGTCGTCGTAGTGGCGATCGGGGGAATCGTCGATTCCCTTTGCCGCTTGAACCCGGGTGCCGCCGGCGCTCATGTTACCGCCCGACAGGAACAGGGTGCCGCCGATTCGGTCTCCGGCTTCGACCAAGAGAACCCGGGCGCCGCGCTGGGCGGCAAATCCCGCTGCCGGAATGCCGGCGGTCCCGGCACCGACAACGATGACGTCATAATGTTGTGTCACTTTGCCCTCCTGATTTTGTGCAACGTTGACGCTAAGCCGGAGGGGAGTCCAGCGGCTAGACCGCGTCGATCTCGAAAATCGACCGGATAATCTGCTCGGCATCGGACCACGTCTCGGTCCGAACGTGGCTGTGGTGGGCGGGACCCACAAGGTTTTCCAGCCGAGGGTCTTCGATAAAGTGAACGCGGTGAACGTCCCCTGCGTGCAGCGCCACCGATTCGTGATGTTCGGGCAGATCGTCGACGAAAACCGCGCGGGCATCTACGCGCCGGGCCAGATCGCGCACGGCATGGCCCTTGCCGCCGACGTTGGTGACGATGGGATAGTCCATGCCGAGCCGGTTCAGGCCGGTCCGCCTCGCTTCCCTGGCGCTGTGGGGAATGTTGGTCAGGACCACGATTTGCGCGTGATCCGACAAGCGTCGAAGCGCCTCGCTGGCGCCGCCGACCGGCGGCAGGTCGGGGATACGTTCTTCGAGAAACCGCTCGCGGATTTCCGCCACAATGTGGTTTGGGACCGGCTCACCGTCGCTGGACCGCCGAATTGTTCCCTCGAAATGGAACGCGCTCCAATCGTAATAGAGGCCCTGCTCGGCGAGGAAAATTTCCATCCCGGCACCGAACCGGACGAGAACTTCGTCCGCGTCGGTAACGATCAGCGGTCGCGTGGGGTCGAGGACGATTGCCTCGACCTGCACCGCGACCTCGGGGGCGAGGCGGTCAGGCATCGGGCCGTACGCGGTGGTGGGAAGCCACTATACTTTCCTTCGTGCAGGAAAAAACGATCATCGTCGTCGAGGACGACCGGCTCATCGCGCATTTGGTGTGCGACGTTTTGCACGGGCTTGGGCATTCCGTGAAGACATGCGACGCCGGCGAGAGCGCCTTCGCTCTGGCCCTGAGCGCGGCGCCGGCGGTAATGCTGGTCGATTTGCGGCTCGGTGCGGAATCGGGTGAGGCGTTGATCGCGCGGCTGGCCGGCGATCGCCGTACTGCTGGGATTCCGATCATCGCGATGACGGCAACCGGCGAACCCGACGTTCTCGCGCGTCTCGACCGCGCTGGCGTTGTTGCCTTGCTCGAGAAACCGTTTGCGGCAACCGACGTTGCGGCACTTGTCGAGGCGGTGCTGATGGCGGGCCCCAAATAAAAAGGCCGCCCAAAAAGGCGGCCCGATCCCGTGGTTCGCCGGAGGCTACTTGATCCGGGCTTCCTTGAATTCGACGTGCTTACGCGCAACCGGGTCATACTTTTTCATGACCATCTTTTCGGTCTGGTTGCGCGGATTTTTCTTGGTCACGTAGTAGTACCCGGTGTCTGCGGTACTCACGAGCTTGATTTTTACGACAGCGGGTTTGGCCATTCTTTTCTCCGTTGCGCCGCTGGGGCGCCGTTCGGGGGCGGACGATAGTCAGTCCGCGAGCAGTGTCAAGCGATCACCGGTCAATCGCCAAGAGCCGACCGCAAACCCGCAGAAATCATGGAAATTCCATGGGCGGCATCGTCGAGGGCGGCGCCCATCCCGGTGAAATTGTGGATCATCCCGGGAAATTCCTTGAAGGTGACCGTAGTCCCCGCGGCGTCTAGTTTTGCCGCGTAGGCCGCGCATTGGCCCCTTAGCCCATCGAACTCGCCGGTGAGGATGAGGTGCGGGGGAAGGCGCCCGAGGTCGGGATGACGCAGCGGCGAGGCGCGGAAATCGTCGGCATCGTTAGGGTCGCCAAGATATTGGTCGCGCATCCACCCTGCCAGCGACGGCGGCGCCAAAGGGTCGCGCCGGCCCATCTCCAACAGCGCGCACGACAAGACAACCAGCCGTAGCGCCGGTCCATTTCCGTCCCGCGCCAGCAACGCGCAGACGGTGGCCAACGTCCCGCCGCAGCTTTCGCCGCCGATGGCGATCCGGGCCGGATCGGCGTTGAGCGCCGCAGGTGACGACGCGGCCCATTGCAGGGCGGCCCAGGCGTCGTCGACCGCCGCAGGGAATTTGGCTTCGGGGGCGAGCCGGTATCCGACCGACAGGACGATACAACGCGTCTCAAGCGCGATTGTGCGGCACTGCGCATCCGCCGTGTCGATGTCATAGACGCAATAGCCGCCGGAGTGAAAATAGATGAAGACCGGCAACGGGGTATCGGGCGCGACGGGTTGGTAGATGCGGACGGGGATCTGTCCAGTTCCTGAATCGATCAGATCGTCGGTGACCGCGTGCAATGCCGGGCCTACACCGGCCAGTTCGATCAGCCGGGTATTCATCGCCTGTCGCAACGTGTCCACGCCCACCACGGCGGGATCGAGCGTACTCCATCCGTTGCCATCGATGACCGCCTGGGCTTGGGGGTGGATGGGCACTTAGCCCTCGTCGGCGTCCACTGGCGCTTCGAACAAGCCGCGCACGATGCGGCCGTTTCCCATTTCGTAGCGAATCACCCGCTTACCCATGCGCCGGGTAATGAACGGGATCCCCAGACCGGCATCTTCCTCGGGCTGGCGCGACAGGGCGAGGCCGACCTCGCGCAAGACCAGCTCCGTGACGTTGGCGAGGGGCAGCGTGTCGGTTCGGTTGAGCGGCACCCAGCGCAGGTCGAGGAGTTCGTCGGTGTCGCGCAAGTCGCCTTGGAGGTGTCGCGCATCGCCGACAAAGAACCGGGCGTGAAAGCGGCGCGGCGGGCCCTTGGGTGTGATCGCGCGGGCCACCAACCCGAGCGCGTCGAGCGACGGTTTGACGCCAGCCTCGGCAAATGCCGCCCAGCCTTCCGGTGGCCGCGCGGTGAATGATTGGGCCGGCAGGCCGAACATCAGGCCGGTCTCTTCGTAGGTTTCCCGAATCGCCGCCAAGCCGAGCGCCCGTGCGCGATGCGGCGTGCAGTGCCGGGTGAGCGCGCTATTGACGGCCGGGTGGTAGTCGCTGGCGATTTCCGCGTACCCGTCACGCCGGTCTACCGCGCCGCCTGGAAAGACATAGACGTCGGGCATGAACGTCTGGCGCCGCGGGCGGCGGCCCATCAGGACCTCGGCCTCATCGTTGCGCCGGCGCACCAAGATCAGGCTGGCGGCGTCGCGGGGGTATTTTGCCTTCGCGGCATTGTCGCTCATACAGGAGTTCTACCTGAGATTACCCTGGTGTAGAACCCGGTAGCGTCGCTCGCCCGCACCTAACGCCGCTTGGTGCCGCGCCGGGCGCTTGGCCGCCCGCCCTTGCGCGGTTTGCGGGCGGCCCCAGGTTTGCTATGGGCCAGCGGTTCGCTGACGATTTCCAACCGCAAACGCCCGCCGATTGGATCGGCCTCTTGGAGTTTTACCGTGACGAGATCGCCCAGGCGCCACGTCTCGCCGGAGCGTTCGCCGATCAAGGCGTGCTGGGTTTCGTCGTGTTGAAAGAACTCGGCGCCCAAGGTCCGGATCGGGACCAAGCCGTCGGCACCGCTTTCTTCCAACGTGACGAAGAGGCCGAAACGGGACACGCCGCTCACCCGGCCCTCGAAGGTCGCCCCGACCTGCTCGCTGAGGAAGAGCGCGGTGAAACGATCGACCGCATCGCGTTCGGCGGCCATCGCCCGGCGCTCGGCCCGCGAGATGCGTTCGCCGACTTGGCGCCAATCGGTGGAGTCGGGCCGCGGCAACCCGTCGTTGCCAAGTTTGCACGCGGCAATCAGACCGCGGTGGACCAGCAGGTCGGCGTAGCGGCGGATCGGCGAGGTAAAATGAGCGTACCGCGGCAAAGCGAGACCGAAGTGACCGATGTTGTCGGGGCTGTAGACCGCCTGTGCCTGGGCACGCAGGACGACTTGGTGGATCAAGTGGGCGGCAGGCGTCCCGTTGGCCTTGGCCAAAATCGCGTTGAACGCCTTCGGCCGCAGAACCTGGCCGGGGGCAAGGCTCAGATCCATCGACTTAAGAAAATCCCGGAGCGCCGCAAGTTTCTCGCGATCCGGTTCTTCATGGATACGGTACATGCAGGGCGTGGTTCTCTCTTCAAGCGTTTCGGCCGCGCAAACGTTGGCGAGAATCATGAAATCCTCGATCAACTGGTGGCTTCGCAACGGGATGCGCGGCTCGACGGAGACAATGTCTCCTTCGGGCGCTAGACGGACAATCCGTTCGGGAAGGTTGAGCGCGAGCGGTCCGCGCGCGCTGCGCGCCTTCGTCAGTGCGTCGTGGGCACGGTAGAGCGGCAGGACAATACGCTCGCGTAGCGCACCGGTGTCGCTTTCGTTTTCGAACAACTCTTGTGCTTGGGCATAGGTGAATCGGTGGGCCGAGCGCATCAACCCCCGCACGAAACGGTGACGGCGTTTGTTGCCGTCGCGGTCGATCCAGGCTTCGACAGCCATACATGCCCGGTCTTCGTCGGGCCGCAGCGAACACACTCCGCTCGACAACGCTTCGGGCAGCATCGGTACGACTCGGTCGGGAAAATAGGCCGAATTGCCGCGCTTCAATGCGTCTCGGTCCAGCGCCGTCCCCGCGCGCACGTAATGCGCAACGTCGGCAATCGCGACCAGAAGATGCCACCCACCGGGGTTGGCGGGGTCGTCATCGGGTTCCGCCCACACCGCATCGTCGAAATCGCGGGCGTCTTCGGGATCGATCGTCACCAGCGGGACGCCGCGCAGATCGGTGCGCTTGCCTAGCGATGGAACGCTCGCGGCGTTTGCCTGGGCTAACGAGTCGGGCTCGAATCGCGTTGGCAGATCGTGGGTATGGATCGAAATCAGGCTGAGCGCGCGGGCGTCGCCTTTCTCGCCGATTCGTTCGACGACGCGGCCCTGCTGGAGGCCAAGGCGGCGGGCGGGCAGGATATCGGCTTGCACCAGATCGCCGGGTTTGGCCCCGCCGCTGTCGGCGCCTGACACCCATAGGTCGCGCCCGTTGCGATCCGCCGGATGGATGCGCCCTTGGCCGTTCACGAGTTCGAATACGCCCACGACTTGATCCGGTCCACGCCCGATCACACGCATGATGCGGGCCTCGTAGGTATTTTCTTCTTTCTCGACGATCCGGGCGAGAACCCGGTCGCCGGGGCCGAGCGCCGGAACGCCCGCGCGGCGTTTGTCCGGAATCAAGAGGATGCGCGGTGCGTCTTCTTCGGACTCCCATTGGACCGGGCGGCACCAAAGTTCGCCGTCGACATCGATTTCGCTGATTTCGAGCGGTGTGACGTTGGGCAGTTTGTTGGGATCGCCGATGCGGCGGCCCCGGCGCCTCTCAAGGCTTCCTTCATCGATGAGTTCGCGAATGACGCTTTTCAGTTGCTTGCGTGCATCGCCTTTGATTCCGAAGGCGCGAGCCACATCGCGCTTGGAGGCGTGCTCCGGGTTGTCCTGGATATATCGGAGGATTTCGTCGCGTGTGGGGAAATGCGCCGAGCGTCCGCCGCGCGCCATACGACTACTCGTCGGCCGCGGGAGGCGGCTCCGGTTCGGTCTTCTTCGTCGAAGTTTTCGATGCGGCGCGAACCTTCTTGCCCCCGGCTTTGGCGGCTGTCTTTGCCTTGGCCTTCTTCGCTTTGGGCTTTTTGGCCTTGGCTTTCTTCGCCTTGGCCTTCTTGGCCGCAGGCTTCTTTGATTTCTTGCCCGCCTTCTTCTCCCGTTCTGCCAGGAGGCCGAGCGCGACCTCAAGTGTAACGTCGGCGGGTTCGGTGCCCCCGGGCAATGTCGCGTTCGTCGAGCCGTGATTGACGTAGGGACCGTAGCGTCCTTCGAGGACCGCCACGGCCTTGGCGTCGTCGGGATGTTCGCCGAGCGTCTTGAGTACCTTCGGGCCGCGTCGGCGTTTGGGTTCCGCCAGCAGCGCCACGGCGCGGTTGAGGCCGACAGTCAGGACGTCTTCGTCGTCGCCGAGCGAGCGGTATTCGCCGTCATGGCGGATATAGGGTCCGAAGCGGCCGATACCGGCGCTAATCTTTTTCGTCGTTTCCGGATGCTTGCCGACCTCGCGCGGGAGCGACAGGAACCGGGCGGCTTCCTCCAACTTGAGCTCGTGCGGATCGGCGCCCTTGGGAATCGCTACCCGCTTTGGCTTGGTGTCGCCCTCGGCTTCGCCGCGCTGGATGTAAAACCCGTAGGGGCCCTTGCGGACTGTGACCTGTTCGTTGGTCGTTGGGTCCACGCCGAGTTCGCGGGGGCCAACTAATCCGCCGCCGTTGCCGTCGCCGGCATCGCCTAGCGCGCGGGTGAATTTGCATTCGGGATAATTGGAACAGCCGACGAAGGCACCGAACTTACCCAGCTTGATGCTCAGGCTGCCGGTTTCGCACGCCCGGCACTTGCGCGGATCGACGCCGTCCTCGTTGGGATGGAAGACGTGATCGGCGAGGATCTCGTTGAGCGAATCGAGCACTTCGCGGACCCGCAGTTCTTTGGTGCCGCCGACCGCGATCGTGAAGTCGCGCCAAAATGCCGACAGAACGCTTTTCCAATCGACGTTCCCGGCGGAGACTTCGTCGAGCTGGTTCTCTAGGTCGGCGGTAAAATCGTACTCGACGTAGCGTTCGAAGAAACTCACCAGAAACGCCGTGACCAACTGACCACGGTCCTCGGCGAAGAACCGCGATTTCTCAAGTCGGACGTAGTTGCGATCTTGCAGGACGGAAAGGATCGACGCGTAGGTCGACGGCCTGCCGATCCCCAATTCTTCCAACCGTTTGACCAAGGTCGCTTCGGTGAAGCGGGGCGGGGGTTCGGTGAAATGCTGAGCCGGCTTGACCTCGCCGCGCTCCAACGGGTCTTTCGCCGCAACCTTCGGCAGGGCGCGGTCCGCGTCTCCTGTGTCGTCGCTCGATACGTCGTCCCGGCCCTCTTGGTAGAGTTTCAGGAACCCGTCGAACAGGATGATTTGGCCGGTGGCGCGGAAAGCGCTGTTGCCGTCGTTGGCCGCGATGTCGATGCTGGCGTTCTCAAGCCGGGCGCTGGCCATTTGGCTCGCGATTGTCCGCTTCCACACCAGTTCGTAGAGCTGCGCCTGCTCGGGGGAGAGATGTTTCGCCATGTCGCGCGGCAGGCGGGAAAGATCGGTCGGGCGGATCGCTTCATGCGCTTCCTGCGCGTTCTTTGCCTTGGTCTTGTAGGCCCGTGGGCTCTCGGGGACGTAGGGCGCGCCGTACTGGGTCTGGATAACCTGACGGCAACCCGCGACCGCTTCGTTGGCAATCTGTACGCCGTCCGTCCGCATATAGGTAATGAGGCCGGTGACCTCGCCGCCCAAATTGACCCCTTCGTAGAGACGCTGGGCAACCTGCATCGTGCGCCGGGCGGCGAAACGGAGTTTGCGCGACGCTTCCTGTTGCAGGGTCGATGTCGTGAACGGCGGCGGTGGATGGCGCGCGGTTTCCTTGGCGGCGACATCGGCCACCGAAAATCCGGGTGACGCTTGGATCAGGGCCAACGCGTTTTGCGCGTCGGCTTCGTTCTTGAGCGAGAATTTGTCGAGCTTTTCGCCGCGCAACTGAACCAGTCGCGCCGGCAACGTTGCCCCGTCGCCGGTTCTGAAATCGGCCGCGATCGACCAATATTCTTGCGGGATGAACTTGTCGATCTCGAGTTCGCGCTCGCAGATCAACCGCAAGGCCACCGACTGGACGCGTCCTGCCGACCGTGCGCCTGGCAGCTTGCGCCACAGAACCGGAGACAACGTGAACCCGACGAGATAGTCCAGCGCGCGGCGCGCCTGCTGGGCGTTGACCAAGTCCATGTCGATATCGCGCGGATGGCGCATCGCTTCTTGGACCGCGTTCTTGGTGATCTCGTTGAACACGACGCGTTTGACATCGACGCCCTCGGCGGCGCGCATCTCGATCAATGCGTTCAGAACATGCCAGGCGATGGCTTCGCCTTCGCGGTCCGGATCGGTTGCGAGGTAGAGGTGTCCGGCGCCCTTCAGAGCCTGGGCGATCGCCTTGAGGTGTTTGGCCGATCCTGGATCGGTCTCATAGGTCATGGCGAAGTCGGCGTCGGGGTCGACGGAGCCGTTCTTCGAGGGTAGATCCCGCACGTGGCCGTAACTCGCCAGCACAATGTAGTCGTCGCCAAGATACTTGTTGATCGTCTTGGCCTTGGCGGGTGATTCGACGACGACAACGTTCATAATGTGCGCGCTATGGTTCCCGAAGCTTGTCGCTGGTACTCAAACCGCCAGGGGGCGGATGTTGAGCGGCCAGCACTTAGTCCAAAAGCGAAGGCAGTGTCAATTGCGGGCCACGCCGGTGTGAACCAGCGGTAACAACGCCCGACTGAAGAATTCGTTAAGGGAATCGACGGTTTAGCGTCGTCGCAGGACGTAGATTTGGCCAAGCACGGGCAAGCCGCGATCAAGCCTTACCTCGATATCTTGGCTTAGCGCCACGGTGAAGCCGGTTTGTTCGCACAGCGCACGTACGTAGCTTGGCGCGTGGGCAAAACGTGCGGTTGACCTAAGGACAAAGCCTTCTCCGGCATGACTTTCGACGCTGAACGCGAACAAGCCGCCGGGTGTCAAGGCATCGGCGGCGGCGCACAAACAAGGCTCCATATCGCCCACATATATAAAGACATCGCCGGCGAGCGCGAGGTCGAAGGAACCCGGTCGGGCAGTCAAATAGGACACGACGTCCTCACAGACGATGTCGTTGTAGATGTTCCGCTCTTGCGCCTTTGTCACCATGCGCGGCGCGATATCGGTCCCGTGCAGGCTTGCGGCAAGGTCGGCGATCGCAACGCCGCAGAGCCCCGTGCCGCAACCTAAATCTACGACACGCTGCGATGCTGGCGCTGCGGACTCGCCGAGTACCTTATCCACCGCCGACCGCATGAGGCGCGGGACGTCGTATTTCAGATCGTCGGTGAGGTGCTTATCGAATCGATCAGCATACGAGTCGAACAGGTTCTTGGTGTAGGCTGGCGGCGCGCTTATGCGCGGTTCGCCGCGAATGGCGGCCAGGGTGAATCGGGTCTCTTCGTCGTCAGGGTATAGATCCAGCGCGCGCGCGAAGTGATCGGCCGCGGCGGCATAGCGGCCAAGCCCCTGCAATACGTTGCCGACATTGACGTGCGCTTCGCGCAACGCCGGGTCCTGCTTTAGGGCTACGTTGTAGGCCGCCACCGCGTCGTCCAGCCGTCCAAGATCGCGTAGCGCGTTACCAAGCCCGCTGTGCGCTTGGGGAAATTCGGGTTTGGCCAGGAGTGCCTGACGATACAGCGCCTCCGCGTCACGGACCTCACCCTGGGCGCGGAGGATCGTGGCGAGATTGCACGCGACCTGCGGCGAAGTCGTCCGACGCAGAATTCGTTCATACAAGATCCGCGCTTCGCTCAGTTGGCCGCGTTGGTGCAGATCCACGGCTTTTTCGAACAACGCTTTTACGTCGGTCGGTTCGTTCGCGGCAGGATGTTTAGCGGAGGTTGTTGCGTTCATGATTGGGTCAGGCGGCCAGTTGGACGCGGTGTCCGGGTAGGCGCTCGATCCTGCCGGCAAGTTCAAGTTCGAGGAGCGTCGTCGCGACAAGCGGAGAGGGGGCGTCGCAGCTCCGCGCCAGATCGTCGATATCGATCGGGGCGAAGCTCAAGTTGGCAACGATCGCCGATCGTATCGCGTCGATGTCGGCCGCTATCGGCAGTGGCGCGGCTTCCTCGACCGTACGGCTATGCAGGTCCTGGCGCCGCGGCATGCTAAGCGCAGCCAATACATCCTCGACGCCCTCGCACAGTGCCGCACCCTGTTTGATCAGGGTGTTCGGTCCGCGGGCCCTAGGATCGAGTGGCGAGCCAGGGACTGCAAGCACGTCCCGACCCTGCTCAGCGGCAAGACGAGCCGTGATGAGCGATCCCGACCGCGCGGCGCCTTCGATTACGACGACGGCCTTGGCCAGGCCCGAAACGATCCTGTTCCGGCGTGGAAAATGACGCGCCTGGGGCACTGTTCCGAACGGCATTTCGGAAATCGCACAACCCTGGGCGCAGATGTCTCGGAAAAGCGGTTCGTTCTCCGCCGGATAGACGTTGTCGAGGCCACCGGCCAGCACCGCGATCGTCCCCGAAGCAAGGGCGCCGCGATGGGCGGCGGTGTCGATTCCCCGCGCAAGGCCGGAGACGATGACGATGCCCTGCCGACCGAGATCGCCGGCCAGGTCGCGGGCGAACCGCATGCCGACTGCCGATGCATTGCGCGCGCCAACCAGGGCCACGCTCTCTCCATTGAGAAGGCCAACATGTCCCACCGCGAAGAGAATCGGCGGTGCATCGGCGATCTCGTGCAGGAGGGAGGGGTAGTCTGGCGTACCGTGAACGATAACTCGGGCGCCGGCGCGAGCGGCTGTGTCCAACTCGCGCGCCGCATCGTCCACCGAGCCGATCCGCAATGGTCTGGTTCGGCCCCCGCGCCGTGAGAGGTCGGCAATCGACGCCAAGGCCTCGGTCGCGCCACCGTATCGTTGGAGGAGTTCTCGGTAGGTGACCGGCCCGACCGACTCGGAGCGAATGAGTCTAATCCGATCGACGATCTCGCGATCCGCTAGGGCCAAGCTCTACTCTCCTCCGTTGCCGTCTATCCCTACCTTGCGCGCCCCGATCTTTGGTTCGGTTCCGCTCAGAAGTCGCCGAATATTTCCGGCATGCCTAATCAAAACCAGAACGGCAACAAAAACCGAAAACTCGACGCGCTGCGGGTCCGACCAGTAGGTCCCCGCCAACGGGGCGTTGGCCAATAGCAGCGCAAAAATAGGCGCGCCCACAAATGCGCCGATGCCTGCCAATGAAGAGTATCGAAAGACCAGAGCTAAAATCAGCCATGTCGCACACGCCAGAACGCCGACGACGGGATTAAGTGCCAAGAGGACGCCGAGCCCGGTCGCGACACCCTTGCCTCCCCAAGCAAAAAAGGTGCTAGAGACGAGCAAAGCGGCGCCGACCAAACTCACCGCCCCTTTGCCCAGCAACGCAACACCCGCCCCAACGACAAGCAGAAGCGCTTCCCGAACCGCGAAGCCTAGACCGCGCGGGCTGGAAGAGACGAGCCACAGGGGCAGAAGATGGCCGAGGAGAGCGCCAGCGCCGGCCATCACCGCCTGGTCGCGAAACAACAGATGGTCGGCCAGGATCACCGGTCCCGCACCCTTCAACCCGTCGAGCAGCAGTGTCAGGGCGGCGAGCGAACGGCGGCCCGTCCGCAGAACGTTAGTCGCGCCGAAATTGCCGGAGCCGATGGTGCGGATATCGCCCAAGCCCGCCAACCGCGTCAGGATCAAACCGAAGGGAATCGATCCAACAAGGTACGACGCGATAAAGACCGCGAAATAAGGCCAGGTGAAACTAAGGTCGCCGACGGGATCGGGCATTGGCGCCTCTACGCGGCTTCGAAAGCCGTCGATCCAGCCACGACGGTCCGCAGAACGCGGCCCTGGACGGGACGTTGATCGAATGGCGAGTTCTTCGATTTGCTGTGGAAGGCGGCAGCGTCGATGCGCGCCGGTCTGTCGAGGTCGAAAAGGACCAAGTCGGCCGGCGCGCCGCGGGCGAGACGCCCCTGGGGTAGCCCAAGAATTCCCGCCGGCCCCAAGGTCAGTCGAGCAATCAAATCCGGGAGCGACAATCGACCTTTGTGATAGAGCTCGAGGCCGATGACGCACAGGGTCTCGAGACCGACCGCGCCGAAGGCGGCCTGGGCGAAGGGGAGGCGTTTCGCTTCGGGGTCTTCGGGACGGTGGTGGCTGGCGATCACGTCGATCGTGCCGTCGGCAAGTCCAGCAACAATGGCCTCGCGATCGCCTTCGCGGCGCAGCGGCGGGCTCACCTTTGCAAATGTCCGGTAGTGGCCGACTTCGTTTTCGTTCAGTGCGAAATGGTACGGCGCGACCCCGCACGTAACTTTCAGGCCTTTGTCCTTGGCGCGGCGGATCACTTCGACGGACTCTGCGGTCGAGATCGATGCCGCGTGATACCGCCCACCGGTGACCTCCGCGATCCGAATATCGCGCTCCAGCATGATGGTCTCGGCGACGTTCGGAATACCCGCAAGGCCCAGGCGCGTCGCCGTTTCGCCTTCGTTCATGACGCCGTTGCCGACGAGGTCCGGCAATTCGGTGTGGTGGGAAATCAACGCGCCGAACGTCGACGCGTAGGAGAGCGCCCGCCGCAACACCTGGGCGTTGACGATGCTCTTGTATCCATCGGTAAACATGACCGCGCCGGCTTCTTGGAGAAGGCCGATTTCGGTCATCTCCTGGCCGCCCATTCCTTTGGTGATCGTCGCCGCGGGCAGGACCCGAACCACGCCGGCGGTTTGGACCTGGCGCTCGATGAACTCGACAAGGGCGATTTCATCGATAATCGGCCGGGTATCGGGCGACGCGACGATGGTGGTGACGCCGCCTGCCGCCGCCGCCCGGGTGCCGGTAGCGATCGTTTCCTTATGTTCGCGGCCGGGTTCGCCCAAGGTCGCCATCATGTCGATCAACCCGGGCGACAGACAATGGCCACCGCAGTCTACGACAGTGCTGTCCTCGGGCGTCCCGTCGCCGAACAGCCTGCCGACATCGGCAATCGTATCGCCGATCGTCAGGACATCGCCGGGGCCGTCCGTTCCGCTCACGGGGTCGATCAGTCGCGCGTTGGTATAGGCAACGGTCTTCGTCACGTTACGGCCATTTCCGCTGGATGCTCGATCTTCTGGTGAACCAGTGCGTCGATGCACACCATCCGCACGGCGACGCCCATCTCGACCTGCTCGCGGATCACGCTGCGGTTGATGTCGTCCGCGACCTCGGTGTCGATTTCAATCCCCCGATTCATCGGTCCGGGATGCATGATCAAGGCATCGGGTTTTGCATGGGCCAGTTTTTCCCGATCCAGTCCGTAGTAGCGGAAGTACTCCCGGATCGAGGGCACGAACGCGCCGGTCATCCGCTCCAACTGAAGCCGCAACATCATGACGATATCGACGTCCTTCAGTCCCGCGACCATATCGTGGTGAACCTCGACGCCGAGCCGCTCGACGTAGGTTGGCAGAAGCGTCGGCGGCGCCACAACCCGCACCAAAGCGCCCATTTTCCCGAGGAGTTGGATGTTGGAACGCGCGACCCGGCTGTGGAGAATGTCGCCACAGATCGCCACCGTCAGCCCTTCGAGCCGGCCGAGGCGTCGCCGAATCGTCAGGGCGTCGAGGAGTGCCTGGGTGGGATGGGCGTGGCTGCCGTCGCCCGCGTTGATGACCGACCCGGTCACCTTTTGCGACAAAAGGTCCGCCGCGCCGCTATCTGCATGACGAATGACCATGGTATCGGGCTGCATCGCATTGAGGGTCATCGCCGTATCGATCAGCGTTTCGCCCTTTTTGATGGCGGACCCTTCGACGGACATGTTGATGACATCCGCGCCCAACCGCTTCCCGGCTAGTTCGAACGAAGTCTTTGTGCGGGTCGAGTTCTCGAAAAAGAGATTGATCTGGGTTCGCCCGCGAAGCCGGTTCAGTTTCTTTTCAGGCCGTCGGTTCAGCTCGACGTAAACATCCGAGAGATCCAGCAAGGCTGTGATCTCAGCGGGCGAAAGATCCTCAATGCCCAGCAGATGGCGGTGGGGAAACGGCGTTGCGGGAGGCGATGTCATTAAAGGCGCACTATACGCGATTCGCGCGGGCGGTCGATATCTAGCTGAACACCCACAGGGCAACGGGCACGGTAAGAACCGACAGTGCTGTCGCGATCGTCGTGATACCGGGTAGAAGGCTTTGGGCTGCTTCGCCAACCACCGTGAAGCGAGGTACGACGCCCGGCAACGCCGCGATCACGACCAGGGCCGTCGCTGCCACGCCCGAGAAGCCAAAGACAAGCGCCGCGAGGCCCGCGACGGCCGGCAGCAGGATAAGTTTGAGCGTAACAACCGCAACTACGGTACGGCGCGCGGCGTCCAAAGTATTTTGCGCCGCTGCAACGCTGAGAGCTGCCCCGGTCGCCAGCAGGCCGATCGGGATCGCCGCAAAACCGGCCGCTCGAACCAGTTCGTTTAGTCCCGTGGCAAGCGGAATGCCCAGCACGTTGAGGGCTGCGCCGAGGACGATGCCGGCGGCAATCGGGTTACGGGCGAGAAGGCGAAACGCGGTCGCGATCGCCTGCTCCTGGTCGGCTTCCGCATCGCTATCCCGTCGGCCAATTAGCTGGTTGAAGACGCCGCCCGCCACAACGACCGTCGGCAGATAGGTTGCAGCGGCGATCAGAAAGGTTTGCAGGCCGGCGGTGCCGCCAACAGCGAGGCTGATGGCCATGCCATAGGGAACATTGGCGCGTACCGCGGCTTCGAGAAGTTGTGGCCCGAGTTCCGCCGCCTGGGCGTCGCGGGTGTACCAAAGCCAGACCGCGGCGCTCGCCGCGGCGAGGACGAATGCGACCGCGACGATGAGACCGAAAAGCGGGATCGCCGCGAATTCATTGCCTCCAGCGAGGCCGGCCACGAACATCGCCGGTAAGAACAAGTAATAGTTGAGCTTCTGTAGCGCCGCCCAGGTATCGGCGGGCAGGAACTGGCGGTGGAATAGGGCCCCGCCCAGGAGGATCAGTAGAAAGGCCGGAATTGTGCTGGCAACGACCTCAGCCATCGCGATCCAGCTCCTCCGTTGCCATGCCGTGCAGGCGGTCCAAGGCGCCCTGCAGGATGTAGGCGGCCGCGTGCGCGTCGATCACCGTCTCGCGTCGCCGCCGGGAGACGTCCTGGGCGATCAACGACCGCTCGACCGCCGCCGTTGATAGCCGTTCATCCCAGAACGCTATCGGGAGGTCGATGAACTGTCCGATGTTCTCGGCGAATTGACGCACCGACTGGCACCGCGGCCCCTCGGTTCCGTCCATATTCACCGGCAAACCGATGACTAGACCGCCAACATTGCGCGTCTCGATCAACGCCTGGAGCGCTGCGACATCGTCCTTCAACTTGCGGCGGCGCAGGGTGGAAACGGGGGTCGCCAAGTTCAGGCGGCCATCCGAAACCGCGATTCCGACGGTTTTGGCTCCGACATCGAGCCCCAATAGGCGTTCGCCCGGGCCCAATCGGGCGCGTAGCTGGGTCAGATCGCTGGTCTTGCTTGGACACATGACGAGTGTTAGGGTCCGCTCGATTTTGCCCGGAATTCTGCGCTTTTTCGGCTCGCCTACAGGGCCATTCAACTATTGTAGAACGTGACATATGTCCCTCGATAGCGCCACCGTTGCCCGCATCGCCAAGCTTGCCCGAATTTCCCTGCCCGAAGACGAGCGGGCGCCGATGGCGGCCGAGCTCTCCGGCATTCTCAAATGGATCGAACAGCTCAACGCGGTCGATACGACCGGTGTCGCCCCCATGACGAGTGTCGTCGGCCATGAGCCGCACCAGCGCGACGACGTGGTCACCGATGGCGGTCGCCGCGAGGAAATCCTCGCCAATGCACCGGAGTCGACGGACGGCTACTTCGTGGTGCCCCGGGTGGTCGAGTGACGGCATCGCTGACCGACCTGACGATCAAGGAGGCGCAGGCGGCGCTGAAGAATCGATCGATCTCGGCGCGGGAACTTACCGAGGCACACATTGCGGCAATCGACGCGGCGCGACCGCTTAACGCCTTCGTTGCCGAAACCGCCGACCGTGCGCTCGCCGACGCGGCTCGTGCCGACGCGCGCCTCGCCGACGGCAGTGGCGGTCCCCTGGAAGGCATTCCCCTGGCGATCAAGGACCTCTTCTGCACGCAGGGAATCCCATCGACGGCCGGTTCGCGCATTTTGGAGGGGTTCGCGCCGACCTATGAGTCGACGGTGACCGCGCACCTCTGGCGCGACGGTGCGGTGATGTTGGGCAAGACCAACATGGATGAATTCGCCATGGGGTCGTCGAACGAGACCAGCGTTTACGGTCCGGTGTTCAACCCATGGCGGCGAACGGGCGACAATCGAAATTTGGTGCCGGGCGGGTCAAGTGGTGGCTCGGCGGCGGCGGTCGCGGGCAGGCTATGCCTGGGTGCTACGGGAACCGATACCGGGGGGTCGATCAGGCAGCCGGCGGCGCTCACCGGGACCGTCGGCATCAAACCGACCTACGGTCGGTGTTCGCGCTGGGGCATCGTTGCCTTTGCCTCCAGCCTAGATCAGGCCGGGCCGATGACCCGCACGGTTCGCGATGCCGCGATCATGTTGCGGTCGATGGCGGGTCATGACGAAAAGGATTCGACATCGGTCGACACGCCGGTGCCGGATTATGAATCGACTCTAGAGCAAAGCGTCAAAGGCCTGCGGGTCGGGATTCCATCCGAATACCGCATCGACGGAACGCCACCGGAAATCGCGGCGCTGTGGGACCAAGGGATCGAGTGGCTGAAAGAGGCCGGTGCTGAGATCGTCGAGGTCTGCCTGCCCTACACCAAGTATGCCCTGCCAGCCTACTACATCGTGGCACCGGCCGAGGCCTCGTCGAACCTGGCCCGTTACGATGGGGTGCGCTACGGATTACGCGTCGCGCGCGACGATCTGACCGATATGTACGAGGCGACGCGCGCTGCCGGCTTCGGCAAGGAGGTCAAGCGCCGAGTCCTCATCGGCACCTACGTGCTCTCTGCCGGCTATTACGACGCTTACTACCTGCAGGCCCAAAAGGTGCGGACCCTTATCGCCGACGACTTTAAACAAGCCTGGAACACGGTCGACGTCCTGCTCACGCCAACCACGCCGGAACCCGCATTCGGGGTCGGCGAGAAGAGCGGTGATCCAGTCGCGATGTATCTCAACGACATCCTGACCGTTCCGGCCAACATGGCGGGTTTGCCGGCTTTGTCCGTTCCCGCGGGCCTTTCGTCGCAAGGCTTGCCGCTTGGCCTCCAGGTCGTCGGCCGCGCCTTCGATGAAGCTACGGTCCTGCGTGTCGGACGCGCACTGGAACGCGCCGCCGGGTTCGACGCCCGCCCACAAGCGTGGTGGCAGGACCGGTCATGAGCGGAACGATCCAAGGCGCCACCGGGGTGTGGGAAATGGTGATTGGGCTAGAAGTCCATGCCCAGGTGGCGTCGCACTCCAAGCTCTTTTCCGGTGCGCCGACCGCGTTTGGCGCCGAACCCAATACCCAAGTGAGCCTGGTGGATGCGGCGATGCCGGGAATGCTGCCGGTCATTAACAAGTTCTGCGTCGAACAGGCGGTGCGCACCGGCTTGGGTCTCAAGGCCCAGATCAATCTGCGGTCGGTTTTCGATCGCAAGAACTACTTCTACCCCGACCTGCCCCAGGGCTATCAGATTTCCCAGTATCTACAGCCTGTCGTTGGCGCCGGCACCGTCGTCCTCGACATGGACGACGGCCAGACGCGTGAGATCGGCATTACCCGGCTCCATCTTGAACAGGATGCGGGCAAGAGCGTCCACGACCTCGAGCCCGACCGTACCTACGTCGATCTCAACCGCTCTGGCGTAGCGCTCATGGAAATCGTCTCTGAACCGGATTTACGTTCGGCGGAGGAAGCGGGGGCATATGTGCGCAAGCTGCGTTCGATCCTGCGGTATCTGGGCACCTGCGATGGAAATATGGAGCAGGGCAGCATGCGGGCCGACGTCAACGTTTCGGTGCGGCGACCGGGCGAGGAATACGGCACCAGATGCGAGATCAAGAACGTCAATTCGGTTCGCTTCGTCCAGCAAGCCATCGAGTACGAGGCGCGCCGTCAAGTCGACATCCTCGAAGAGGGCGGCACCGTTGTGCAAGAGACGCGTTTGTTCGATTCGCGCAAGGTCGAAACCCGCTCGATGCGTTCAAAAGAGGAAGCGCACGACTATCGCTACTTCCCCGATCCCGATCTGTTGCCTCTGGAGTTCGACCAGGCTTGGGTCGACGAAATTGCCGCAGCGCTTCCCGAACTTCCGGATGCGCGAAAAGCACGGTTCGTCAGCGAACTCGGCCTATCGTTCTACGACGCTGGTGTGCTCGTTGCCGAAAAGGAAGTTGCGGACTTTTTCGAGGAAACCGCCCGCAGTCGCGACGCCAAGATCGCGGCAAATTGGATCATGGGCGACCTCTTTGGTGCGCTGAACAAGGCTGGACTGGATATCGCGCATTCGCCGGTTTCTGCCCAGAACCTGGGTGCCCTGCTTGATCTGATTGCCGACGGCACGATATCGGGCCGGATCGCCAAGGATGTTTTCGAGGAGATGTTGAAGTCCTCGCGCCCGCCGGCGCAGATCGTCGAAGAGAAGGGCCTGCGCCAGGTGACCGATAGCGGTGCGATCGAAGCGATCGTCGACTCCGTTCTGGACGCCAACCCCGACAAGGTTGCGGAGTTTCGCTGCGGCAAAGACAAGCTTCTCGGCTTCTTTGTCGGCCAGGTGATGAAGCTGTCGGCGGGCAAGGCGAACCCGAACGTCGTCAACGACCTACTTGTAAAGAAACTGCACGGGTAGGCCGGCGCGATGTCAACCGCTCGGCCCTTCCCGCGCGACGCCATGGGCGTCGCCCACGCGCGGGTCGATCCGGCGCAAGCGCGCATTGTGTCACTGGTGCCCAGCATCACGGAACTTCTGTTCGACTTGAACCTTGGCGACCGTCTGGTTGCCCGAACCCAGTTTTGTGTTCACCCTGCTGGCAAAGTCGACGCGTTGCCCAGCGTGGGCGGCACCAAGAAGCTCAAGCTCGATCGGTTGCGCGCCCTCGCGCCGACCCATGTCATTCTCAACGTTGACGAGAACACCAAGGAACTGGCCGCGCAGCTGCGCGATTTTGTGCCCAACTTGATCGTGACGCACCCCATTCTGCCGCGCGACAACCTCGATCTGTTTCGCATGATCGGCGGAATCTTCGATCGCGCCGAACGCGCCGAAGGTTTGTGCCAGGACTTCGAAATAGCATTGCGATCGGTGATGACCTACGCCCCACGTCTGCGCGACCGGCGGGTGCTGTATTTGATTTGGAAGGACCCGTGGATGACGGTCTCGCCCAACACGTACATCGCGCGGATGCTCGAGCTGGTGCGGTGGCGGACGGTTTCAACCGACACCCGGGTCCGCTATCCGACGATCCCGATGACCCAAAAACTATTGGACGGCGTCGACATCGTTCTCTTTTCGACCGAGCCGTTCGCCTTCACCGAAGAGCACATCGCCGAGTTCAAGGGGAAATTCAAGGTGAGCGGCAAGACCCTGCGCATGATCGACGGAGAAATGGTATCTTGGTACGGAAGCCGGGCCGTGCAGGGGTTGACCTATCTGCGCCAGCTCGCAACGGAAACGCGGTAACGGAACGACCTTCCATGAAAGGGAAGACCCGATGATCGATCTCTATACGTGGCCGACACCCAATGGGCACAAGGTCCACATCATGCTCGAAGAGCTCAAACTTCCTTACAAGGTCATCCCGATCAATATCGGCAAAGGCGATCAGTTCAAACCGTCGTTCCTCAAGATCAGCCCGAACAACAAAATGCCGGCGATCGTCGATCGCAAGGGGCCGGGCGGCAAACCTATGTCGCTCTTTGAGTCCGGAGCGATCCTGCTGTATCTGGCCGAGAAAGAGGGCAAATTTCTGCCCAAGACGACGCGCGGCAAGTACGAAGTCATCCAGTGGCTGATGTTCCAGATGGCGAGCGTCGGGCCAATGCTGGGCCAGGCCCATCATTTTCGCAACTACGCGCCCAAGCGCATTCAATATGCCTACGACCGCTACACCAACGAGGCGACTCGAATCTACGGCGTCATCAATCGGCGTCTGAAAAAGTCCAGATTCATCGCCAACGACAAATATTCGATCGCCGACATCGCGATCTTCCCGTGGATCCGCTCCCACGCGAACCAGGGGCAGAAACTCGAAGACTACCCGGACCTCAAGCGATGGTACGAGACGATCGACGCGCGACCCGCCGTTCAGCGCGGACTCCAGGTCCTCGCCGACCGGCGCCGACCCGGCCCGATGGACACTAAATCCAAAGCAATCCTTTTCGGCCCGGCGCAGTACAAGCGCCGCACCGCAGCCTGAGGCACCCTATGATCCGTTGTTATTCCTGGCCGACCCCCAATGGCATCAAGGTTCACACTATGCTCGAGGAGACCCGTCTCGACTATAAAGTGACGGGGATCGACATCACGCGGGGCGATCAATTCAAACCGTCGTTCCTGAAGATCAGTCCGAACAACAAAATGCCGGCGATCGTCGACGAGAAGGGGCCCGGTAACAAACCGATTGCCGTTTTCGAATCCGGCGCGATCCTCATGTATCTCGCCGAAAAGACCGGAAAGTTCCTGCCGAAACGGCCGCGCGAGCGTTACGAAGTCATCCAGTGGCTGATGTTTCAAATGGGCGGCGTGGGGCCGATGCTTGGGCAAGCCAACTTCTTTCGCAAATATTGCCCCGAGAAAATTCCCTACGCGATCAAGCGCTACACCAACGAAGCTTCGCGCCTTTACAACGTGCTGGACGTGCGCCTGAAGAAGCACGAGTACCTCGCCAACGACAAATATTCGATTGCCGACATGGCGGTCTGGCCTTGGATCATTCCCTACTTTCAGGGGGTCAAGCTCGGCGACTACAAGAATCTCCAGCGATGGTATCTCGAAATCGAAAAGCGGCCGGCGGTGCAGCGCGGTTTGAAGGTTTTGTCAGAGCGCCAAGCACCGGGCGAAGAGATCAAGATGGACAAGACCGCCAAGGAGCGCTTGTACGGCAAGACCCAGCGTGACGCCGGAAAGCGCCGAGTCGCCTCCTAACGTTCCGATGGGTGTTCTGAATCGCGATTCGGTACAGCGGGTTCGCGACGCCCTTGTCCAGCACGGATCGAACGCCAAGATCGTCGCGCTGGAAGAGACCGCGCGAACGGCGCGAGATGCCGCGGCGGCATTAGGCTGCTCGCTTGGGGCGATTGTGAAATCCCTGGTGTTCCTGTGCGGCGACGAAGCGGTCTTGGCGCTGGTCGCCGGCGATCGCCAATGCGATCCGGCAGAACTGCGCGGTGCACTGGGGCGTACCGGTGACGTGAAGATCGCCGATGCCGATGCGGTGCGGACCGCCACAGGATTTGCAATTGGCGGCGTCGCGCCGGTCGGACACCCTAAACCGCTCCCCACTTTGATTGACGACAGCCTGCGCCGTTTCGATACGGTCTATGCCGCCGCCGGCCATCCGCATTGCGTTTTTGGTACGACGGTCGATGAATTGTTCGCGCTGACCGGTGGGCGGGTTGCCGCGGGGATTACCCGCCTCTAACCGCCACTACTTCTCGTCGTCGATCCAGCGGTGCATCTTCATCACGTCCTCGGCGCGACCGCGTTCCCAGTTCGTCGCAACCGTCACCGGTTTGACCGCCTTGGTGCTTCCCTTGCCGACCGCTAGTTCAAACACCGGATATTCGTTGCTGTTGGGGCGCTGCCGCTTGAGCATATCCTGTGCCCATGCTTCGGCCTCCGCCCGGGTTGCAAACGCCCCCAGCACATTGTGGGATTCCCCCCGGGACAGGTGGGGCTGGGCGAACACACGTTCGCAAACGAGATAAACCTTGTCGCTCATCATCCAAACCGTCTAGGTAGCGTTTTCCGAGCCCCGGAAGCCCTGAGTCTACGCCAGCCGGCCCGCGTCGTCTTTGAGAAAGCCCGCGGCCCGCTAACAATAGCGTTTCCGCGGGCCGTGGAACCGCCTGTAAGCCAATCGAAGGCCGCGCGCGGGGTTTGACTTGCCCCATACCCCCTACTAAAACGCAACCGGAGGAGAGGTGGCCGAGTGGCTTAAGGCGGCGGTTTGCTAAACCGTTGTACGGGGTAAACCCGTACCGAGGGTTCGAATCCCTCCTTCTCCGCCACCCAGTCTCGCTGTTCTCCGTGCAGCTGATTTGTTGCGCTAACATCGGCGCAGTACTGCGGCGTTCCAGGCACGTCGGCTCATTGGATCGCGCGTGAGTGTGCCTGCAACGACGCCCGAAGTGCCGAGTTTCTCTGCGTCAAAAAATGAACTGCGGGTTGGTGGCGTTGGCCTCAGAGGCCGAGTCGGGTGTCCTGCCAGCTGAGCGGTATCTCGCGGCGGGTGAGATGGGCCAGATCGACGTGAGCGGGTTGGTGTCCCTCGACCAGTTTCTTTGTTGCCTCGGGCGACAGGAATGTCAGTTGAACCAGGCTTGCGATGTAGCGATCGCCAACACCCTCCTTGCGGCCCAACGATTCAAAAGATGTCGCTTCCCCGATCTCCAGCATTCGGCGCCAACGCCAGCCGCGCGCCAGGGCCTTGATGATGGCCTGATCCGGCCGCGGCTCAAATAAGCTTCCATGCGGCACGCGTAGGAAGGTCTCGCCCCGGATCTTCGTAAGTTTCGTTGGGATGGTTCGATGAAGAGTGGTCTTGCCGGCTTTTGACCAATCCGGAGAGTTGGCTAGAGCGGGGTACAAACGATTTTTCCGTAAGGCGGATATAGAAAGCTCGACCTCTAGGCCATGTCGCCGGACGGCGATGCGCGTGACCAGATCTCTTAGGACCGGCCACTCAATCAGGTCAGTGGCTTCCGGGTCTAGCCAACTAGATATCTCGCTGTGGACTAGGTCTTCCGTATCGGGAGCCGGCAGCCGAGACACGGCACCCGGTTCGTCGCGGCCCTTGTCCAGCAGCGCGGTGCTCACGTAGTAGCGGTAGCGCTTACCCGAGGCCTTTTGCGTATAGGTCGGGCTCATCGGGTGCCCCTGATCGTCAACGATCAGCCCGGTGAGCGGCGAAACAGCTGACACTGCATCCTTATGCCCAAGATCCTTCCTGCGGTTCTCTGCCAGCATAGTTTGAGCCGCGGTCCACAGGGCCAACGGAACGATCGGATCGTGGTTGCCAGGGTAGGAGTCTTTCTTGTGGGTGATTTCACCCAGGTAGACCCGGTTTTGCAGCAGATCGTAGAGCGCACCACGCATCATCGGCTTGCCCCCAAGGACCCGGCCTGTTTGGGTCGTCCACCGCTTGCTGAAGATTTCTCTCTCCCGCAGATCCTTCGCCAGCGCGGCGACTGAGCCAAGGTCCAGGTAGCGCTGGAAAATGAGGCGAACCCTTTCGGCCTCCTTCTTGTTCACAACTAGCTGGCGGTCTTTGGCGTCATAGCCCAGCGGCGGATTGCCGCCCATCCACATGCCCTTCTTCTTGGAGGCCGCAATCTTGTCCCGGATCCGCTCGCCGGTGACCTCACGTTCGAACTGAGCGAAGGACAGGAGGACATTCAGCGTGAGCCGCCCCATCGAGGTGGTGGTATTGAACTGCTGGGTTATGGAGACGAACGAGATGCCCTTGGTATCCAGCACATCGACGATCTTGGAAAAGTCGGCGAGAGAGCGGGTCAGCCGGTCGACCTTGTAAACGACAATGATGTCGACCTTGCCGGCTTCGATATCTGACAGAAGGGCCTGAAGGGCAGGGCGGTTCATGGAACCGCCCGAGAATCCACCATCGTCATAGGAAGTCTTCAGGGCTGACCAGCCCTCATGCTTCTGGCTTTTGATGTAAGCGTCGCAAGCCTCGCGCTGGGCGTCCAGCGAGTTGAACGACTGGTCCAGGCCTTCGTCGGAAGACTTCCGGGTGTAGATGGCGCAGCGTCGAACGGGCTGTTTATTGGCCATGGCGCGCCTCGGGTGAGGTCGTGCCTCGTTTTCTAAGCCCGAAGAAGAGCGGGCCATTCCATCGTGTCCCGGTGATGTGACGGGCGACCTTGGACAATGATGCAAAGCGCTCGCCGTCATAGAGGAAGCCATCGCGCGTTACCGTCACGTCATGCCGCACGCCATTCCAACGTCGGCCCAAGACTGTCCCGGGCTTGATGCTGACACTGGAGGAGGGAGGGTGGTCGGAATTTGCCGCGTACTTCCGTCCCAGGTCGCGCAGGCGTTTGTCTGTTTGTTTGGCAAGGCCCCCGAACGCTCGCTCCTGAAGCTTCCAAGCAAGTAGCCGGCGAATGAAGTCGGGACTACTAACTGGCGGCGGCTGATCTCCTAGTTCGTGGATCCAAGTTTTTCTGAGTTCATTGAGTCTTAAGCCGTGAAGCCGTTCGACGGTTCTCTTAAGTTCCGAGTGATGTTTGAGGTTGTCTGTTCTCGTGCCCATGATATCTCCGCGTTCTCTTGAACTGCGGCATGGACGCTCGGTTCCGCCCAGAAGGCCAGTCGAAAGGTTGCTTGCACGTCAGGTGTGCAGAACGTCGAGAATCTTGCGGCATAGCTGCCAACCGGAAGGGGTCAGCGTTTCTTGGCGATGAACCCAGCGGGCGTGAGAGTGGACGGTGGCTCAATTGGCTAATGGCGAATCACTCTTCGCATGCGCGTCGCACAAAAATGCTGGTGAAGGGGTGGGTTCACTGTCGACTAGCGCCGGTTCGACGTATCAGGCCAATTGCCCCCGGTGTGAAGGTCAGCGATATCATCTGAGTGCTTAGGGACCTGGAGCGAGATACGCCGGTCACCTGACTTGTCCCTGCGGGACGCAAATTCGACACGCTGGATTGTGGACAACTCAGCGGACGCATATTCGACCCTGCTGGCTTCATCGAGTGAGATCGATTCTGCTTCGATCCAGAGTGCCACGGTGAGTATGACGTCGCCCAGCAAACAAGGGCCGTCGGCCGCAGCGACGGTGACTGTGCCCGGGTAGGGGAAGCACGCGGTACGCAGCACTGGTGGCTGCGCCTTCTGCACTCCTTCAAATGGATCAGTTGCCTCTTGGAGTTGGGACCACAGATCATTCAGAGACCAGTTCTTGCCCGTTTCCTCATTGTGAAAAATAGGCGTGGACGGATCAATATCCTCAGGGAGGACCAAATCCACTTCCTCTGAAGCCGGCACTTTCCAATCAAGAGAACGAAATCTTCTAACGCCGACCCGCGAAATGGCGCACGCCTTGTGCCAAAAAAGTACCAGGTCTAGCCGAAGTAGCGAGTTGAGATCGTCAGCCGCTATGTCCGACAAATTGCGCGTCGAAATACCGTTCTGCTCCGCGATCTTTTGTGCGCTGTCGGTGAACCCTGCCGAACTCACCGCGATAGTTCGGTCCGCACCTATCGCCCTCTTTTTGGTGACGAGTTGCTCTATCCAAGTGACATCCTGGATCGCTGCCCGTTTTCGGCATTCGACGGTGACCAGCATCTCAGCTGTTCCGACTCGCGAACGGATGCTGGCATCAACCTCCCTTAGGCGGCCGGTGACCTTACACCTAATCCGATCAGGGCAGGTCACCGTAATGCCGCGCGGGCCAGCGTCAGATTCTATGCGCGCAACCAAGCGTTCGAATTCGCGCCACTCCGGGTCTTTGCGACGCCGGTCGCTCACGGTTTATCACTCAGTTTTTTTGTTCCGGCGTTCACGAACATGGGAAAGAAGCTCCGTTGGGTCTTAATCTTGATGACATCATTGACGGCGATCGTGTTGGACTTCCTCCTCTCACCACCGGCAGGGGTGATTACCTCAAGATCGGGGCTTTCAATAACCGCAGCATTGATATCGTCGGCGTGAGCAGGAGTGACATTGTAAATGTTTTCGTAGAACTCGGTCACGGGCATGGCATCGCCGGCTTCCGTCACCAACCGGGGAATATCCTCCAGAAGCTGAGTTTTGGCAGACGACCGGCCGTCACTGTCGAAGAGGTAGAGCATTCCTTCGTCATGCCGGGGATCATAGGACAGCATGTTGAGACCTGAGCGGCCGAAATGCGCCTGAAGGCTGGCATTGTCATGGAGAATGTTGTTATAGACTTGCCTCGCTCGATAAGACTTCGCGAAATGGATTAGCCAGTATCGCCACCCATCGGGGTTGTTGATGGAGAACGGGCTGACGTAAGGCGCATAGAGACCGAAAGCGTCAAAGACGATCCTTTCCGCAGTGCCAAGCCAATCCCTGCGGCTCATGATCGTTTCGAGCGAACGCATTTCGTTGCTTGACAGACTCAAATGGCTTAGCTGAGCGCGCAGGCGATCGGGATGATTTTTCTGGAGGAAGGTTATCAGCGAGCTGATGGCGAACGTGTAAAATATCTCAGCGGCCGGATAGGAGTGCATGATGTCGAGGATAGTACCTCGTTCAACATGGCTATGGCCGCATTGATCGAGGTTGAACAGGACACTTCGATATCGGCCCTGCTCCAACAGTTCTTTCACTTTCGGATAGGCGGACTCGAAGGACTCGTTCAAATATTCGATGCGCAAGTGGAGCTTGGCGCAGGTTTGCGCGATGTTGGCCTGCATTGGCCCAACGTGCGATCTCAGAAGCTCAATCGCTTCCCGTCTAGCGTCGTTAAAAATGAGCAGGCATTCGACTTCGATCGTGCCCAGACCCTGAGCAGCCCGATGTGCATTCACCGCCTCAACAGAGCGCTTCAGCTCCTCGATGAAGATGAGAGGTGAGCCTGCGGTGCCGCACTGGTAGCGTCCGCCACCCGCAAAGCCGTCGACAATGGCGAGCCGGAAGCGCTCTTGCTGTGGCAGTTTGCAACGGACGGTCAGATAGGCGAATACGTATTCACGCAGGATTTTGTGCTTGCGTCGCGAATGCTCTTCTAGTTTTGCACCATCGGCCCATTCATATCGCTTCTCGACCATCATGCCCCTCGGCAGCTTCTAGCCCCCTAGGCGTTGGCTTGAGGCGCTATTGGCATTTCATCCCACGTCCGTCCGCGATATTCGCGGCCATTCGCCTTTTTTGAACGCTTCTTGTTGTCTTTTCCCCATGTGCCCCACTGTTTGAAAAAGAACGCGGTGCCGGCCTCCAGGCATTGAGCGTAGATTTCATCGATCCATGCCTCTTTGATTGGCCGGGCCGACCTTCCGCTTTCGCCGCCAACGATGGCCCATTGGATGCCATCGAGATCGACGGTACCAACAGGGCCGATTAGCGGTTCAAAGGAAATGAAGCGGATTGGGGCTGGCACCTTGCGTAGTTGCAAGATGCGATCAGTGACATCTGCGTTTTCGATGCTGGTGCCGAGCCAGACATTGGGCAGTACATCGCCGATCTCTTTAGAAACAAGGGCGGCCATACGGTCCGGCCGCTTAGTGAGGATTTGGTAACTGTGGCGGGGCGTATCACGCATCACCTGCCAGACGTCGAGAATGAATGCGTCGCTTACTCGTTCATGGAACAGGTCGCTCATTGAGTTTACAAAGATCTTGCGCGCCCTACCCCAACGATGTGGTATCGAGAGGGCGGCGCGATCCTCGCGAACCACGCCGTTCCAAACGGTGCGACGACCGGTCTTGCGGGTTAAGCCTGCATATTTCTCGACACCCATTGCCTCTAGGCGGTTAGCCATCGCCATAGCATAACAATGGGTGCAGCCGTCGGTTACGATTGAACAGCCCGCGACGGGGTTCCAGGTAGCGTCAGTCCACTCAATCTGGGTTTCGGCCATCATGCCCTCCGTGGGTTTTCCTGTTTGCCGCTAGCTTACGTGCTTTGAAACTCTTCGCGCCAAATTCGACTGCGAGAATTCGGCTAACCACTCGCAATATCGCATTATCTGTGTTTTCAGGCATTTGGTCGAGGTAGGAGCGAAGAGTTGAGCGGCGATCCATCGACTGGACGGCACTATCAGCGATAGCGCTACGGCGACGATCCGATGCCCCTTGCGACAAGAAGCACTGAAGCGCGCTCATATCTGGAACGTTGCGAGAGAGGACGAGGAAGAAATCGCGACGCGGGTGTCCGGCGCTTGACTACAGAAGCCTCATTTTACCAATCACCAAGATCTCTTTTGTAGGTTCACATGGCGTGGCTTCAACCAGCTCGAAACGCCCTGCTTTGACGAAGCCAGCCTTGACGATATCTACGCCTTGTTGCTCGCACCACTGGCAAATCTCATCGACAGTGAATCTACGGTCGCGCACAATCAATTCTCGCCGCAGTTGTTCATCCTTGTCGAACGTCTCCTTTCTCGCCGCAGTTGTTCATCCTTGTCGAACGTCTCCTTGCGTTACGCGAACGTTCGATCGCGATCGGGAAGCACGTAGTCTGGATTGAAGATCTCGCCACTAGCCTGCATCCTGTCGCTGGCAGGTAAGTCGTTGAGGTGAGGGAAGGGGTACTGAAGTAGTACAGTAGAACACAGCACGAAGACTCCAAATCGCACTTGAAGGTTCACAATTGGGAGGATACCGGGTAGACGAACGCCGCTGCGGTTGCGGCTCGTTCCCGTATGTTGCGCAGAATGCGGCAGTTCACCGCCAAGAAATACAAGTGCGTTCGGAAGCCGAGGCCGCCGTCGCTTCTAAAGGAGACTAAGATTGCCTGTTCAAAAGGATGAGGTTCTAGACACACTCGCGACTCACGGGAACGTCGCTCAATTTGTCGCGTTTCGTCCCAGCCATCTGGGAGTACCGAAGCAAAGTTTCTCACGCGTTGCGGGGCATGCCAGCAATTACCGGTTTTCCAATGCCTTCGAGGCTGTCAACGCGCTCTTGGCGCGCGGTGGCGAGGGTAAGGTAAATGTTCGTAGCTATCTGCCAGAGGACCCGCGAAGCAAGGAATTCGTCTACGCGCTCAGCACTGTCGACAGCGTGTTGTCTGCGGTTACAAGGCTAACCCGGGAGGGACTCTCCACAATCGTAAACGAGACGATCGACGTTTCTGATGGTGGGGTTTCAGGTGTACTGCAGAGCAATACCTTGGAGTTTAGTCCGGACGATACGCCACGTTGTGTTGAGAAGCCGGGCGTACTTTCTATGTCATTTCAGCAAGGCATGGTCCTTCTAAAAACGGTTTACGGCTTCAGGCCCGATCTTGAGGCAAGTATTTCTGAGCGGACTGAGTTCAGCATTCACCCTAGGGCGCGAGGGTGGAAGGAAACCCATACGCTTCTTTGGGAGCGTGAAGAAAATAACGCTGCGCCGGCAACTCCGACACTCCGTTGGCCAAACAACTTTAGCCGCCTCCTTGGCGACAAAGCGTTCGGCCTGCTGGTCGCGGATGGATTAGGTGTTCCAGTGCCCCGTACGATTGTTGTGTCCCGGCGCCTTGGGCCCTTCATATTTGGGCGAGAAACAGGATCCAGCGAAGTTTGGACTCGCACTTGCCCAAGGGAACCTCAGCCCGGACTCTATACGACGGTCAAGGGTTGGTTGGATCCTTTTAGTTTGCTAGCTCGCGAAGATCCAAGTGGAGGAGACATTAGTTCTGTACTTAGGCAAGATGCCGTAAATGCCGCATGGAGTGGAGCCGCAATCGCTGCCGCAGGAGAAGGAGTCGCAATCGAAGGAGTGCAGGGAGAAGGCGACCGCCTAATGCTGGGTCTTGATCGTCCGCAACGTCTCCCCACGGCGATATTGGCTGACGTAGAGCTTATGTATCAGCACCTCGTCGGGAAACTCGGACCAGTGCGAATCGAGTGGGTTCATGATGGTAAGCGAACATGGTGTGTTCAGCTTCACGTCGGCACTACACAGACTAGTGATTCTACCATTGTGCCCGGCGACGTTGACGAATGGTGGGAAATTCGCGCTGATATCGGGCTTCCCGCGATTCGTGAACGGCTTAACTTGTTACCGAAAGGGGCTGGCGTGCTGCTAGTTGGTGGCGTTGGAGTTACAAGCCACATTGCCGACCTGCTACGCAAGAAGGGTTGTCCCTCGCGCGTGGTAGCGGCAGATTGAAGTGATTATTCAAGGCTTGTCGTCATCATTTGCGTGTGGTGCGCGCCAAACTTCATTGACTATCTTGTCATTCATCACTTCATGGACAGCCAGTAGGTGGTCAGATACGTCGGGCACCGAGTGCTCGACGAGCAACTCGACGACGTTGTTTTCCGCCCGGCGCGTACGTGCTCTGTCCTCAAATGGAAAATCGTGGACCGTCTTGAAGGTCTTGTGGCCGCGCGGCTGGGGCTTAAACAAGGTTGAGCCGCTGTTGATCGGGCTTAGGCGGATACGATCTCTGTGTGTTGCCACTAGGGCTCGTGCATCCAAGGTCAGCACGGTTTGGAGTTGATCTCGATAGGCGCGCGCTCGTAGTAGCCTCCAGATGCGTTCGCGCGACAACCAGAAAAACGTGTAGGAATTGAGCAAGCAATACCAATCAGTCGGCGTTAGACCGTCCTCGAGGCACTTCTCTAGTGCGCCATCAGACATTGGCTTTTGATCGCGGATCACAGCACCTTTACGATGCGGATGACTTAGGGGAACGGACTCGGGTCTACGAATTCTGCCGTAGCGTTTCCGTTTCTCTCCTTTGACCGCGTAGTCCTCTAGGAGAGCCCCAACACTCATGAGGCCACGCTCTCTAATTGCTGGCCATGCGCCCTGATGGGCCATGTGCCAGAGACGCGGATATTGCCGGACAAGCTCCTCTTCAGTCATTGGGATGGCTTGCGTTCTATCACGCCATCAGCAGCGAATGCCTTCGAAACCATTGAGACAGGGATTCCCGTGACGCGTTCAACGCGCTCGATAAAGCTGAGCGCCTCTACATTCAGCTCGTCGAAACATTTCGCTTTCCGGTTCTCAATCCCGAAGTAATCCGCAAACGTGACAGCGATCTCGGTGGCACCGTTTATCGCTGCTGCGTCACCCAATTGCGCCCAGTCGAACTCGGCTAGCCTGCGCTGCTTCCCGGAGACTGTGCCCGTCTCAGTGGATTTAAGCTCATCAATAGGGATCTTTGATCGCTGACTGAGTGTCTCGTAGCCTATTTCTTCGCCGATCCAACCCGATGGACCACCTACCCGGATCGGGTAGGTGCGCAATACCATAATGACGTTGCGGACATGCATTGGTGCGACGCCGGCATCGGCGAGGCAGCCAGCGACGGAGGTCTCACGGGAAGTGACGTGCGGATAGAGGCCATGGTGGATGCTCAGCATTGTCCCTTGCGTGCCCTCGATAAGCACCGTCGACTCATTTTCCTGGAGTAGACCCAAGCGGTCTCGCACTTTTCTCAAAAACGGAGCGAGTGCGTCGACGTCGCGTGCTAGTCGCACCGGTGGTCCGAAGGTCTTGTTTCCCTTTCCCCGGTTTAGAATTTTGCGAGCGTTTGCGGCGCCTACTCCCTGTCCGGTCGTTGAGATATTCTGCAGGCCGCCACTTTCAACATCTCTGTCGGCTTCTTCGATGATCATGGCCTGCGGATCGATTGAGAGCCGTTCTCCGGACAGCTTATGGTCTGCGATCTCTTTCATGAGCTGCGGCAACCAGATCGTCGAGCCGGCGCCGATCAATATCTCCGCCCTTGGGTTCGCGCCTGTGCCGGAGGGAAGCTGAACGTATTTGTAGGGTGGTTCAGCCACCCTATGACCGGCATTCGGACCTCCAATTCGGACAAGAGCATTGTAACGTGTAGCGATGTGGGCGCAGACATTTCCCTTGCCTTCGCTTCCGTATTGCCCACCTACGAGGACGTCGACAAGCTTCTGGTGACCTTGTGCCCCTGCCCCGAGCCCGCGCCAGGCTGCAGCCGTTCTTGCTAACAACACTGCATTGTAGTGATCCGTCTGGAGGACTAGGTCGGCGATACTAGCGAGGTTGCTCACCAAACGCTCGGTCCCGTGGCTGGCCGCATCACCGTAAGTATCGAATTCGCGAAGTTCCCTCGGTCGGCTTAGATACCTTCGCTCGAGTTCGTCTGGCGACGCAGTGAGATGAACATGAAAAACAGCGTCACCGAACTGTTCACGTAGTGCTATTAGTTGAGGTTTGATCCTGACTGAGTCCAGGAGAAGGAGCTCGGCATCAAGTCCCTCTCCAAGCGCTTCACTAACCGCATGGGCTACCCAACGCCCGCCAGTCTCGCTATCAAGTCGGTCCCCCGCCTCCTGCAGCGATCTCCTTTCATTTTCGCAACCGGTAGTAGAAAGTATGTACTTTCGGGTTGATACTCGAGCGGCGCCAAACTCTCGCTCAAGGGCTGCTGCGAACTCCGATTTGCCTGCCCCAATGGGCCCCGAGGTCACTACAATGCTCCTCACGGAAATCACCCCCTGCTAACGCCGAAGCTCCACTGCACCTAGATGTTGTATCAGGATGCAAGGTATGCAACAAGATGTTGAAAATAGGAAGGGAGAGTTGGCTCATGAACATGCTGAGATCGGTGGTGGCCGTGTCATTCGCTAAAGGTCCAACGATCATGTTGTCGAGCGGGAAGCAGTTCGATTTCCTTGATCCCCACAACAGTGAGTTTGACATCGAGGACGTAGCGCACGGCCTAGCTCATGTTTGCCGATATGCAGGGCAGTGCAGAGATTTCTACTCAGTAGCAGAGCATAGCCTGCTCGTATCGGATATGGTGGAGGACTACGCTTTCGAGGCACTCCTGCACGATGCGGCGGAGGCGTTCATCGGGGATATTACCCGACCACTCAAACAACTCGTGCCTGAGTTCAAGCGAATAGAGGCCGAGGTAGAAGATGCGGTTATCGAACGGTTCGGCATGCGCCGGGACTATCGAGCGACGGTAAAGGAAGCTGATCTAAGGGTGCTAGCTGCTGAACAACTGCAGATTATGGCTCCAGGCTGCGCAGACTGGGCGCAACAAGCCGGAATCGAACCGGCACCCATAAGGGTGCGCCATCTGCGGCCATCAGAAGCAAAGCGTGAATTTCTCGCGCGATTCGCCAAACTGTGCGGCATACAAAGCTAATGAAATACTTTGGTTGCGGTCACGGCATTCGTCTTCAGGAGCTGTCACCATCCCCAGGGTAGAGACGATCTATCGAACCCTTCGTTAGTTAGCGACTCCGCGTTGCTGAGCATTCGACCGCCCTAGCCCGTCAGCCAGGTGGCGCCAGATCCAGGCCCGCATAGAGGCCTTGCATCTTAGTCCAGGCCGCGTCGAGCATCGCCTTCGCGGCGGCGCGGCTGTAGCTGTAGTCGTCATTCGTCGCCCCGGTCTTCACGACGAGGCACATCTCACCCTTGGCAATCAGGTGAGCGGTGTTGCGACGACACTTCCGCTGTCGTTGAGCCTGCTCCACCCTGACGTGGACGAGGATGTCTCTTACCCTAGGCACTGGTGCTGTCTCCCTTCAGGGAATCCCTGATCCTGTCCCCCAACTTGTCGAGCGCGGTGAGTGCGTCTTCATTATCCCCGGCATCGGGGCTCTTCCGATTACCCGAGGAGATCCCGAGATGTTCATTGATTGCCTTGTGGAGCAGCGAGGTGACCGCGGCACGATTGTCTCGGCCAGCCACCGTCTTGTCGCGATTTCCGACCTCCCGGCCGTTGGGTGACAGGCGAAGGTCCCTAAGGATTCGGGCGACAACTGAGCCGGTACGCTGAGTGAGCCGCTTGCGCGCCTGGACGCGGCGCGCCTGCGGCTGAACGGGAAGATTGCCCGCTGCCGATACCGCCGACACCTCCTGCTGTTTGCGCCTGAGGGTCTCCCGTAGCTGATCCTTATTCACGAGGTCTCGAAGATGCAGGCCTCCGCCGATCTCATGGTCAAGCATCTCGTCCAAAACACGGTCGTCGTCGGGATCGAGAAATGAACGGTTGATAAACGACCCGATAATCTCGTTGTCGACGAGCATGCCAAGGTCGAAACGACGAGGCTCGCCAACTCCTTCCCCACCATCGCTTTCTGCTTCAAGCCACTTTTTGACCATCACTTGGTCGTCGAAGTCGAGTTCACGGAAATCGTCCCAGTGCGCGTCGGTATTCAGACCGACGTGCGACACGACGAAGGCGTTGTTATCAGGATGATCAGGTTTCGCCTCATGGACCACCCGCATCACCCTTCCTACAAATTGGATGTACGGCGACAGGCTCGCGTACGGCCTGAAGATCGCAGCAACACTGAGCGGCGGATGATCGAAACCTTCCCCCAGCATCTGCACTTGGACAATGCAGTCGAGTTTCCCACTCCGCAGGTTGGCCAGAACCGCCTCCTGCTTGTCCTTATCCATCTCGCCATAAATCTCGTGAGCGCTAAGGCCGCGCTCCTCATACAGCGAGCGGATCTGGCGGGCGTGATCTACCGAACATCCGACCGCGATCATCTGATGGCGATAACCACTTCGTTCTCGCAGCTCCTGCAGGTATTTGATGCTGGCATCGACAATGTGCCGGTTGCATTCGGGAGCCAGCGCGACGCCCCTTCGGAACCAAGCGTGCTCGCGCAATGCCATCACCTCTTCAAGGGTGTGACGTTTGGTGTCGTCTCGATAGGTGAACGACAGCTCTGATGGCGCGACGTTACGTGAGTGGATTTGCTTGATGTAGCCCTTCACCATCGCACTGGTGAACGGGTAGCGATAAATAACCTTACCGACAGGCCGCGATCCGTCGCTTCGAAAGGGCGTCGCGGTCAGGCTGATGACCTTGGCGTTCGGGAAGCGTTCGAATACCTTCGCCCAGCTCGGGGCAACGTTGTGATGCCCCTCATCGACCATGATCATGTCAAAGTAGTTGGGCGGAAATTGCGGGAGCCAGCGGTTAGCTGAACCGGCCAACTGATGGATGTTCGTCACTACAAAATGACTGGCATTGCAGTCGTGCAGATTAGCGTCGACACCATCGAGTACGGCGCGGAAGGGGCCAGCCGAGAAATCATGAATGGCGCCAGTACGTCGCCAAAAATTCTTGGGGTTACTGATGTCCAGCGCTTCAGAGACGCCGGTTCGAATCGTCAGATTAGGGGTGATTACCAAGACGCGCCCCTTGGCGATGCCGAATGGCAAGGTCGCGATCACTCCGGTCTTGCCGCAACCAACCGGGATTTGAAGGATCACGGATTCGTTCGCGCTCTCGAAATGGGTACGCACAGCGCGATGAGCGCCTTGCTGCGGCTCGCGAATCTGGCTATTCCCCTCGATGTCAGCAATCAAGCTCTGGAAAATGTGGTCCGGTTCCTCGGCCGCCTGCTCCGCCCGCCGATATTCCAACCGAAAGGGTTCGAGGTCTGGGCGACGGTAGAAGCGATAGCCGCTGCCAGGACGTCTAACCGATTTGAGGCGGCCGGCCGAATCCCATCGCCGCAGCGTATCCTTCGACACGCCGACGTACTCGGCGGCTTCCGATAACGTCAAGAAATCTGGGGAATGGTCGCGTAACATTCAGCAACCTTATGCAACATTGTGCATGCGGTCAAGTGGTTAAACTTGGGCTCGACAGAGGGCCGGACATTATCGAAGTGCAATTGACCTTGTCCAAAGACGTCCTCGCAACATTGGGGGCGGCACTCGCATACCTGATCGAAGACCTGGGTGTTGATCGGATAAAGGTCTCTGACATCGTTGAGGAATCGTTGAGGAAACGCTGGGTCAGTCATGTGGGCGATTTGGCACGCAGACAACTGGGCGATGTTTTTTGGCCAGTTCGCGAGGGTGGTGAGGCGGCTGACCCAATTAGGGTGGCGCAGCGTCTCCTGGAAAACCCACAGACAGCCGTTGAAGTTCCGATGGTACGCGACGGGCTATTCGCCCGCGCGGATGCTCTCGCGCTGGAAGGCGATGGATTTGTGCTGCAAGAAACGAAGGCGTCGACGTACAAGGCCAAGGACGACGGTAGTCCAACTAGACCCAAGGCGCATCATCTGGAAGACATCGCGATACAAGCTTGGGTGATGGAGAGTACTAACCTTGCAAGAATTCGATGCGAACTGAATCTGATCGATAGCAAATGGGTCTATCAGGATGAGGGGGACTACAGCGGTCTATTACGGCAGCAAGACGTTTCGGGAGAGGTGGAAACAATCGAGACGGAGGTAGAGGGGTGGCTGCACGAAGCCAACCAGTTGCTTGAGGCTGGTCGCCCGGAAGTATCGATGGGTAGCCAGTGCTACGCACCTCATCCATGTCCCTTTCAAGACCGTTGCCGCGAACTCGAACCGTTGGCCGAAGATCACCCACTAGAGCTGCTTCCCGGGAGCGGTAAGGCCCTGGCAAAAAAACTAAGGGAACAGGGTTACCGGAGTTTGCTCGACCCGCGCGAAGACGAATTCGTAGGAAAAGATGCCGCGCTATTTAAGCGCATGCAGGTGGGACATCGTGATGGGAGGGCTGTCCTTGAGCCAGATGCTGCCGAGATCATCAACCGGCTACCGTTTCCTCGGTACTTTTTCGACTTCGAGGGTATCGATATGCCTGTCCCTATTTGGACCGGTACGCGACCCTATGAGCAAATTCCCTTCCAGTTCTCCTGTCATATCGAAGAAGATGCAGGACAATTTCGTCACGAGGAGTTCCTCGACCTGGCTGGGACAGATCCGTCACCTGGGTGCATGGAGGCGATGATTCGAGTGCTGGCACCGGGTACCGACGGGCCAATCATCGTCTATAACGCGACGTATGAACGCTCCCGTATCAGGGAGCTCGGGCTTCGGCATCCTGAATATGCAGATTTAATGCGAGGATTCGAAGAGCGGCTGTTCGATCTATGGCCGGTCGTTCGCGATCACTATTACCACCCGGCTATGAGGGGCTCCTTTTCAATCAAATCAGTCCTGAAAGCCGTCTCGCCCGATCTCGACTATGGTGATTTGGACGAAATTCAATCGGGTTCCCGCGCTCAGGTGGGATATCTTGAGGCGATTTCGCCGGACACGTCCGAGGCGCGGAAGCTCGTGTTGGATCAAAGTCTGAGAGAATACTGTCGCCTGGATACTTGGGCGATGGTCGAGGTAGCTTTCTGTTTGTTAGGCGGGGAAAGAGCGGAGCGGCCGGAAGAGGACTGATGGACGGGCAATGGGGTCAGCGTCAGGGTGTAGTGAGCTTCAGAATCCGGTGCCTAGTTTGGTCTTGCCAGGCCCGCCGCCAATCGTGTCTTGATGGTCTAGAGCCGTGTTCATTTCAACGTCGTAGTGAGAGTTGAGAAGTCCGGATTGACAAGTGCGAGGAACATACCTGCCTCGGCAAGAGGTGTTTCTGCCTCTTTGTTGATGTTGCCACCCGCAAAGATTTCCCAATCGAACCAGGTCGAAATGGAACCTTCCCGCTTCAACTTAGAAGGGCGCGTGTGGAGTCAAGGTAGATCGGCCTCGTCTTGGTGGTAGTATAAGATGAATGCGTCCAAGGTCGCCTCCCAACCGGCGCGTCCATGCCGCAGGTTGCGGTCAATAGTTGTCGCCAGCCAAATATCAGCTAGCCCACACGCCATGAGCGAAACGCTAGCCCCCCGGATGTCGAGGTCCACTTGGATCGTTTCTTGAGGTCATTCAGGCTAGAGCTGATTGGAGTTCATGCGGCTCTTTTGCCCGAGATCACGAATGCCAACGCGAGACAACCAATGACCAGCGAGAGGCTTAGCTGAGGGCTTCTCTTTGGGATCCCCTGTACCTCCCGCACAAAATGTTCGCAGTTGTGCGAAAAAAGCCGGTAGGGCTTGCCAAGGCGTTCTCGCGCGCGTTCCACCACGACGTAATGGGGCAGGTCGCCACGCAGTTCTGGCAAGATGAAAATCTTCCTGCCGCCGGAGAACACGTTCATTGGCTGTTCGGTCACGGAACCCACGCCGCCTGATGCCGAGATCACTGTCTGCTCGCCGTTCGCGTCGAAGCTGTCAGTTACGATGGCTTGGTGAACAATGCCGGGGAATACCAACACGCCAACGGTGGTAGCCGGCGCAAGAGATCGTATCGTCATTTGAAGTCCTCGATTGTGTGTAAAGAGAATATGCGTTAAACACATATTCATGTCAAACGCAGAAACATCTCTACTCCGACCAGCGACCTCGTACCTGGCGATCGTGGGCCAGATCCTTGTGCGCCAACGCCATGAAAGAGGCCTGCAGCAAGCCGATATCGCGACGCAGATGGATCTAAGCCAGTCCGCTTGGTCGCGAATCGAGCGAGGTGAAGCCGCAATGACCCTCGACCAGCTGCGTCGCGCCGCGGCGCTCCTCGGCTCCTCCGGAGCCCAGATTCTCACGGCCGCCGATCAGGTGATTGCGGGGTTAGAACAAAAGGGCGTGGTCGTGGCCCCGGGGCGGGCAATACAACAGGAGGTGCCCGGGCTTGTTCTTATCGGTGCCATGGCGCTGGGTGCGCTAATTGCTAGCGCGATAGCGCGCTAACTCTGCCCTCGCGTCCGCGCTTGGTGTTTCCCAGTCGAGGCCAATTGTCACTTACCGGTGGTCCAGGAGCTGGACAAGAATAGCTACGGTTGTGGATGATGGACGTTGCGCCTCGTCGAATCCGGGGGCTTAGTCGGCAATGAGGGGAAGCTATGACGACGGTACTCCCGGCGATACTGAAATCCGGCGAGCCTGCTCGGCTCATCCCGACGGTAGCGGAAACTAGCAAGGAGGCACGAGCAGCCTCAATTTTCATTGCGACACTCGCGGCTGTTCCGGACTACGCAGCGATCTTGCTTGGCGAGCTTGATGTCCGCATTGGAGCTCGCTCGAGATTGAATTGCTTTACTGAAGTCACGACTCTGACGCCGACCGACGTGGGTCTCCGTCCTGATGGTCTTATTGTCGTAAGAAATGGCAAGCAGGAATGGACCGCTGACCCAGCCCCCTGATCCGGGCCACGGGTTAGTAGAGTCTGTTCATGTTTCCTTCTGCTGACCGGGTCTCGGTCTGTCTCTGTCGCCGGGCGTAGGCCGCAGGGGCCAGACCGCCGAGCGAGGTATGAGGTCGGTGCAGGTTGTAGTCGGCCCTCCAGTCTTCGATGAGGCGGCGTGCCTCGGCCAGGTTGCTGAACAGGTTCTCATTCAGGCATTCGTCGCGTAGCCGGCCGTTGAAGCTTTCGACGAAGGCATTCTGCATCGGCTTTCCAGGGGCAATGTAGTGCCACTCGATCCCGGTGTCCTGGCACCACTCGAGAACAGCGTGGCTGGTCAGCTCGGTGCCGTTATCGGAGACGACCATCTCCGGCCGACCCCGCCAGCCGATCATCTCGTCCAGCGCCCGCACGACCCGGCGTCCCGACAGCGAGCGGTCCACTACGATCGCCAACGCCTCGCGGGAGTGATCGTCGACCACACAGAGCGCCCGGAACCGCCGGCCGTCGCTCAGCGCATCCGAGACGAAGTCCAGGCTCCAGCGCTGGTTCACCCGGTCCGGCACCAGTATCGGGCGGCGGGTTCCCAGCGCCCGCTTCCGCGACCGCCGGCGCCGTACCGCCAGCCCTTCCTCTCGGTAGAGCCGGAACAGCTTCTTGTGGTTCACCTGCCAGCCCTCACGGGCCAGCAGGATGCCCAGACGCCGATAGCCGAACCGGCGACGCTCCCCCGCCAGCGCGCGCAACCGCTGGCGCAGCACCGCATCACCATCGCTGCGCTTCCGGTACTGGTAGGTCGACCGATCGAGGCTGGCTAGGCGGCACGCCCGACGCTCGCTGAGACCGTGCACATCCATCACGTCGTGCACCGCCCGCCGCTTCACATCGGGCGTCAGTAGTTTTTTGTTGCAAGGTCCTTCAGCGCCGCGTTGTCCAGTATCGCATCCGCCAGGAGCCGCTTCAGACGCGCGTTCTCTTCCTCCAGCGCCTTCAGCTTCCTCGCATCCGACACCGTCAGGCCGCCGTACTTCGCCTTGTATTTGTAGAACGTCGCCTCGCTCATACCGTGCTTGCGGCAAAGATCCGATGTCTTCGCCCCAGCGTCGTACTCCCGAAGCATCGCGATGATCTGCTCGTCCGTGAATCTGCGTCTCATGGTCCATCCTTCTCCTCCGATGGACTCTACATCCCTATGGCAGGAATTCATGGGGCTGGGTCACCGCCTTTGTCGAGGCTAAGATAGGTAAGGCCGAGCTTGGTGAGGAGCAGGTAAGGGACTATCTCCAGCTTGCTAAGCAGAATGGGGTGGATGCGCTTATTACGTTGTCCAACCAATTCTCTGCCCTACCAACACATCATCCTTTGAGTCTAACGCGAGCGGCTACAAAAGGCGTCCGCCTCTTCCATTGGTCCTGGCTCCACCTGCTGACCCACGCGACGATGCTGTTGAATGACGAAAGCGTTTCCATGGGAGAGCGTGGATTCGTGCTCCGCGAGATGGCTCGCTTTTTCGATCATCCGAGTTCAGGTGTAACGCGGTTTGATCGCATGAATGCGGAATGGAAGGAGCTAGTCGCCAAAGTCCAAGCTGGCGCAGCCTTGAGCAAAGGAAGTGATGAAGTGATCCGCGCCGTTGCCGCGTGGCATCAAGAAGAGCGCGACCTTTGCTTGCTGTTCAGCCGCAAGATCGGGCGGTCGGTCAATCTGATAATGCGCAGAGCTCACGCCAAGGACCAGTCCGAGAGACTGAAGGATGATTGCGAGTCCCTCGCGCGCGATTCGGAGCTGAAGTGTTCGATTGAGGTTCCAGGTGCCGCGGCACCCATCGACATAGCGGCACGTCTTGGACGCCGAAATATTACTTGTTCAATGCGCCTAGAGGCACCGGCTGACAAGAAGCGAGCGGTGTCTCGGGTTAAGTGGTTGGTGCGTCAACTAGGTGAGGTAACGGACCCCGACGCCGTCCACATTGCGGCACATTGGCCCGGTCGGTCACCTGCTACGCAGGCGACTCTTCGAGCGGTGAGGGAAGATGAATTCAAGATTCTGCGCGACGACGCATCGGTGCCGCGGGCGTTTGAGGTCTTGCTGGTTCGAGATCTGGCGGGGAAGTTTGCCGGCCAAAGAACGTTTATTGAGGGTGTGGAGGAGGCCGTCCCAAGCTTCTACGAGCAGGTTGGTCAGCATCTTCGGGCCTGGGTCCCAAGGCCGCCACAACTGAAAGAGCCACCGAAAATGCATGATCCAAAGGTCGACGCCGACAACCCTTCGGCCCGCCTGACCGAGACCGCCGTAGCGCATCCACCGTCGCCGCCGCATATCTTAGCTGACGAGCCATCCATCCCGCCGTGGCTACGTCGCTATGAGTGAGATCATGGTTTGATGCCATGCCATCACGGACTGCCTTCTTGAGTGCTCGTTTCTTAAAGAGTAGGGCCACCGCCTAGTCCCCCGAATCTTGATCCGCAATTCTTTCGCGATGGTGGATCACATCACCGAACCCGGCCACCAATATGCCAACAGGAAGTGCAACGATCGCGACAGCGGCGATCGAGATCAGGTCGGTGAAGATTTGCCAATCTCCGTCACGGGAGAGGCGTCGGCTTAACCGATCTTGGTCACAGTCGCGAGGCGGTCGTCCTATCCGTTAGGACGCTGGCTGCCTCCAGTAGGCGTTTGGTGGCTTCCAAGGCGGCAATGGCATCTTCAGCGGCGGCGTTTAGTGCGTCGAGTGATGCCCTTGGGTTTTGGCCACCCACCACCACCAGGAGGGCATCCTCAAGTCTTGCTGTGGCCTCAGCAAATAGGCGTTGCGATAGGTCGTCGTAGTCGGACTTGTCGGTCATCGGGTCTCACTTTGTCACCAATGACCGCTCTTCTCACCGCCACCGACAACGTGATTCTGCAGCGACGGTCGCAGTGCGTGCTGGCGTCCTGGCGATCGGCTGCGCGTCGTGGCCTAGTAGCCTGAGCCGTAGAAATCGCTTTCGCTGTTGCCAACGAAAATCTGAACCGGGCGATAGCCCCGGCCGAAGACCTTTGGCCGATGACGTTGTGCCCAGATCAAGAACTGCGAAATGCTATCGACCTGGTCATCGTGCTTACCCATGGGGAACCCCAGGAGTTCCTTTTCAAGATCTGCAAGCCAATGCGCTTCATTGGGCAGGTAAACGCGACCTGCTTCGATCCCGGCACTGGCAATCTCTAAGCGCGCCGCCTTGTCACCTTCGGGCCTGATCGCAATAACCGACAACCGGGTAGCGCTGCGCAGTTCTTGAATCAAACCCTGACCGACGCCGGCCTTTTCGATCAGAATAGCCTTCGCATCGTATTGTTTTGCGAGCCCGATCACCCGCTTCTTGAGCGTGGGGTAGTCGATCCGATCTCGGTAAACATGAAGCAGGTAGTACGCCTTGCCGCCGACGTCGAGCCACGTCGTGCAAACCGAGTAGTCGCCGTTGGCGCTACTGGCAGTATCCCAACTCTGGACGACGCGTGATGGGGGTGTTGCCTCTGGCGCCTTGTCATAGCGCTGTAGCCAAGCCCGCTTCACCATGTTGCCTTCGGCCGGGACCGGGTTCTGCTGATACTGCGCGGAGAACGCCCGTGAGCCCATTTCCTTTTTTGTCTGTTCGAGGTCTTCACGACTTTCGCGGTTGGGGTTGAGGAGGTCCCCGGCGCGTCGGTGATGGACAATACCTGGCCCGATCGGAATGTCCTCGTCGTGTTCGGCGATAGCCGGGAGGTTAAGGTGTGTCCACCCGCCTTCCTCGATCAGGTGGCCGGCAAGATCGTCCTCGTGCAGGCGCTGCATGATGACGATCTTGACGCCGTCCCGCTTGCTTTCGAGGCGCGAAGGGACCGCGTTCGTGAACCAGTCGATCACGGTGCGACGGCGCGCTTCCGAACCCACCTCTGACGCGTTGTGGGGGTCGTCCACGATGAAGTAGTGAACGCCGTATCCGGTCAGGGTGCCGCCGACCGAGGTGGCGAAACGGCCACCACTGAGGGTGGTCTCGAACTCGTCGGGGCTGTTCTTGCGGCGACTCAGAATCATCTTCGGAAACAGCCGGCGATAGAACGGCGTGTTGACCAACTGATGGGTCATGCGGGCGAACTTGTCGGACAGCTTGCTGGCGTAGCTTGCCACGATGAAACGTTGGGTTGGGTCCTTGCCCAGGCCCCAGGAGACGAAGGCGACCGAAACCGAGATCGACTTGAGATGGCGTGGCGGGATCGTGATCAGCAGCCGCTTGATGTTGCCCCGGTAGGCTTCATAGAGGTGCCAGGCCATCGCGTCGATGCACCAGGAATGTTGGTAGACCGCGCCGGGGTCGACGATGCTGACGGTCTTTTCGATGTAGGCGGCGAGATCTTCGCGGCAGACGGCATCGAACTCGTCCTGGTCGACCACGAGGTCACCGTCTAACGCAAGATCGCCGCCCGGTGTGGGGCGGCCTTCCGGGTTGGCCGTGGGTGTAGAATCGTTGTTGGCGTCACTGCGCATTGCTGTCTCCGTTCCGGTTGCGGTTCAGCCGGTTGAGGGCCCGGCGGATGGTTGCCTGGTCGCTTTCTGTCGTCGGGGTCTTGGTCGCGTCGTCGTCGTTGTCTTTTGGGCCGAAGTATTCCCGCATCAGGGCGAAGGCTTCACGAACGGCACCTGCCTTTCCATTGAGGGCATCGACGAGCGTTTTTAGGATCAGCGCCTCGGCGACCGAGAGGTTCTGGCGCTCGCCGTCGATGGTGATTTTGACTTTTCGGTTGAGGTGCTTTTCGACGAGGGTCGCCATGTTACGACTCCCCTTGGGGCGGCCTTTTTTGTTGCCGGACTCCCCCTTCTTCCACTGCGAGTGCTTCGGCGGGTTCTTGTATCCGCCGCCCTCGCTTTCGGGGCCGTTGCTGTCAGGGGCAGGCGTGCCGTCCGTCGCGCTTTCTGGCGGCGGACCACCCGATTGCTCGGGCGTAGTGTCGCCGTCGCCTGAGCCTTTGCTTTCCGGCGATGGCGTTTTTGCGTTGTCGTCCTCAGGAGGGGCGCGCTTAGACATTGCCAGCCTCCGAATCGTCGTCGTCGCCACGGTCGGCATGGCCGCGGTCTGCGGGCAGGCGCCGCGCCCGTACCGCCTGCATGGGCTCGCCGGTCTCGATGAGGACAGGTTCGTCATCGGTGAGGTCGGCATAGCGTTCGAGCATGAGCTGAACGTAGGGCGGGTCGATCTCGATCAGGGCCGCCTTGCGCCCGACACGGTGCGCGGCAAACAGGGTGGTCCCTGAGCCGCCGAATGGGTCAAGGATCAAGCCGCCCCGACGCGAGCAGTCCTTGATGGCGTCGGCGACCAGCGCGACCGGCTTGACGGTGGGGTGCATCGCCAGCGCTGCGTCACGTTCCGCGCCGAAGGCATTGGCCCCGGCGTAGGTCCAGACGTTGGTCCGATCCCGGCCGTGGCGGCCGAGTTCGACATTGTTGATGTGCGCTGCCGTGCCATTCTTATAGACGAGGATCAGTTCGTGCTGAGAGCGGTACAGTGAGCCCATGCCGCCGTTCGTCTTGTTCCAGACCACCAGGTTCTTGAACGATGTGTAGGCGGTCCGGCCGGCGGTCATGGCTTCGTAGAGGTGTCGCCAGTCCATAAAGATGAAGTGCAGGGCGCCGTCGTCGCTGGCAGCGGCCATGTGTTCGAGCACGGTCGTGAGGAACGCCGTGAACGCGGCTTCGGACATCTCACCCGATGCCATCAGGAATTCACGATGCTTCACCTTGCCCTTGCCCGAAACGTGCCCGGCGATCGGGACGTTATAGGGTGGGTCGGTGATAACCATCTGTGCGCGGCTGCCGCCCAACAGGCATTCATAGGCTGCAGGGTCGGTGGCATCGCCACACAAAACCCGGTGCACGCCAAGCTGATATACGTCGCCCGGCTGGACGAAAGACGGGCCGGGCGTCGGGACCGGGATTGTGTCCAGGGGGTCGGCCGCGTCCTGCGTGGTCGATGCGTCGATGATCAAATCGATCTCTGCGGTCTTGAAGCCGGTGATCTCGACATCGAAGTCGAGTTCCAACAGGTATCGGAACTCGATCGCCAGCATCTTTTCGTCCCATCCGGCGAGCTCGGCGATGCGATTGTCGGCAATCGTGTACGCCCGTACCTGGGCTTCGCTGAGATGGTCGACGCAGATGACCGGAACGTGGGTCATATCGAGCAGCTTGGCCGCCTGCCAGCGGCCGTGCCCGCAGATGATCATACCGCCAGACTTGATCAGCATCGCGCCGAGGAAACCGACCGCCGTCATCGACTTGGCGATTTGCCTGATTTGCGCCGATGCGTGTGTCCGTGGGTTGTTAGGGTTGGGGGTCAGGTTGGAAACCGGCCACATGACGATGTGGTCGGCGATCTTGAGGTGGTCAGGGATATCAGCCATAAGAGCCTCTTTTAGGGTTTCAATTAGACGTGATTACAATGCGAGGTACTAAGCGCAGAGAAATAGGTTTAGGGCCTAAGGCCGGCCCCGGCGTTTCGCCGGAGCTTGAGAAAGAAAGTCCGGCAACACCGAGCCAAGAAATCCGAGTTCGACCACCAGCGCGCTGCGAGTGGAAAGACGAAGGCCGCCGAGATGGTTAGCGAAATGGGCAGCGAGTTCGCCGCCGCCCCAGCACACGGTAGGCGCCAGGTCGATGGGGATGTCGTCCGGCAGCTTGGCCTGGGTCGGGGCAGAGAAGAGTTCGCGGAGTTCGACCTTTTGGATGGCGAAGTAGACGCTGACGTCGACGATCGGGATACCCATTGCATTGAGGTAGGTGGGTAGATCGGGGTGATTATCCGGATGGAGATGATCGTGGAGGTGGCGCGGCGGCCCCCCTTGAATCTCACTGAAGGCACCGGCGAGATCCGGCTCGCGAACGTGGCTGACGAGGAAGACAGCCTCGGACTGATTCACGCCGAGGTTTTGGAGGTCCAGCGCGACGCCAAGGCAAAAGACATCGAAAGTAGTGAACTGAGCTTCGTTGCCTTTGCCGGTGGGTTGATCAGCGGAAAATGCTCGATGGCTCGGGTTGATCTTTCCGGCGCGGTCGATCTCAAGAAGGCGCTTGATCCGGGTGCGGAAGCGTGGCGGCGCTTGGAGCGCGGCACCTCTGTGACGCATGGCGCGCCACAAGGCCCATTCGCATTGACTGCGTTGGAAAGCCTGAGATGAGGTCATGCCTTAGTTTAGGGGTGCTCTACTCTTTATACAACCTCAAAAGGGGTTACATAAAGAGTAGTAAAATATTTGAAATGGAGACTGACAATCGAAATTATATGTACGTTTCTATTCACTATTAGCGTATATATAACTACGTCGATCAAATCGATCATGCTCTCATCTAAGGCGATGGTGACCACTGAAACCGGTCTGATCGGCATGATTGGTGGCCATGATGAAGAAAACTATGAAAAAGAACCCGAACACCAACCTCACCGTGACCCGCCGTCAGCTTGACCGCCGTCTTGATCAGGCGCTCATCCGGACCCTGGCGCCGCCGCGCGACGGATGGATCAGGACGATCCGACTCTCGCTCGGCATGCGGATTGTCGACCTCGCCCGCAAAATCGGCGTTTCCGAGGGCAATGTCCGCCAGGCAGAGCGTTCGGAAATCCAGGACTCCATCACCCTCCGCAAACTTCGAACAATGGCTGAGGCGATGGACTGCGACCTCGTCTACGGATTTGTCCCGCGAGAAAGCCTCGAGGCCAGCGTCGCCCACCAAATTGCGCGGCGCGCGCAACGGGATGCACATCGAACGGCGCAGACCATGAGCCTGGAGAAGCAGGATCTTGAGAAGCAAGCCCTGCAACACTTGGTTGATGACTTAGAACGCGGCTATCAGGTTCACCCACCTAGCGACCTGTGGCGTGAGTGATCCTTTCAACACCGAGGACGGCCAGACGCCGCTCACCGCGGATGACCGCCTCGGGTTGATTCCCGGTCATATCCAGACCCGCGGTGAACTTGACGAACTCGAAGGGGCGAACATCAACACAGCTCGGCGCTGGATCGCCGGTCGACGATCGATCAATGCGCTATCAGTCGACCAGATGCGTGAGGTACATCGGCAAATGTTCGATCAGGTCTGGACCTGGGCAGGGGAGTTCACCCAAGAAGCAGATCGGGGTCTAGGACTCCCGACCCACGACATTCCGAGCGCGCTTCAGATGCTCGTCGACGACATTGCTTACCAACTTGAACACGCAAACCCCGAATCCGCTGAGCTCCTCGCCAACTACCACCACCGGCTCACCTACATCCATCCGTTTCCAAACGGGAATGGCCGTTGGGCCCGGCTCATGACTGACCTGTTGGGGCGGCGGATTGATGCCCCCACTATTGAGTGGGGCGGAAGGCAAGCGGATGATGATCTTCATCAGGTTGGCGCTCAAATGCGCGAGGCCTACATCGCTGCGCTCAGAGTCGCAGACGGTCACGATCTGGATCCGCTGATCAACCTAATACGAGATCGGTCAGCAGCCTCTTAGAGCCAGCTCATTTACGGCGCCGGGACTTTTCCAAGAGCCGCGCCGGCTCGACCTTCAGGGCCTTGGCCAGGATCGCAACGATTATCACGGTCGGGTTGCGGACGCCGCGTTCGATGCCGCTTACATAGGTCCGGTGCAGGTCGGCCTCAAAGGCAAGGTCCTCCTGAGTGAGGCCCAGTTCGGTGCGCAAAGCGCGCACGTTTTGGCCCAGTTGCCGCCGGATATCCATGGCCACAGGAGGCCGTCCGTGTAGACAAATCGTCTACAGACGATGAGTCACATTTGGCTGGACTTCGGGCCCAACGGACGCAAAGGTCGGGGCATGAGCGAACTTGAACCCATTGCGCCCGCCGCCATCCGCTACATCAAGTTGGGTGAGGGCGGTGCCTGGGAGACAGCCAGCCTCGACCACGGCGAAATCCATTTCGGCTATAGCGAGGTGCCACACGAGCCGGCGCAAGCCGGCGACTGGGACGCCGTGAGACAGGCCTGCATCACCGCTTATCAGGCCAAACGGCCGGGCGACTATGTCCGCGAGATTCGAGAGTTCTACGAACTCGGGCCCGACGCGTTGTGGATCACCTTTGCCCGGGGGCACCTATGGTGGGCCTTCGCTGAGCCCGAGGTGCATTGGCTTGGCGGGGAAGGGAAGACGCAAGGGTATCGGATGCGCAAGACAAAGGGTCCTTGGCGCAAGACCGATGTTGCCGGCCAGCCCCTGATCGCGGCCCAGCTCAGCACACGGCTTACCAAGACGGCCGCCTATCGCCGCTCGATTTGCCGCATCGAAGTGGAGGGCTACCTGCTTCGCCACATCAACGCTGAGCCTGATCCCCTGATCGAGGAGGCGGCGCGGGCCCGGCAAGATCTCGTCGAGATTGCCGACCGCATGATCCGAACCCTTCACTGGGCGGACTTTGAAGTCGTGGTCGACCTGATATTTGCCCGCAGCGGCTGGCAGCGGGTTTCGGCAGTCGGTGGCAGCACGCAAAAAGATACCGACCTGATCGTCGAGCAGCCGACTACCGGCGAGCGGGCGTTTGTTCAGGTGAAATCGAGTGCCGATCAGAGGGTCCTAGACGACTACATCAACCGCTTTACCGCGGATGGGACGATGGAGCGCCTGTTCTTCGTGTGTCACTCGCCGAAGACGGCATTCGTGACAGGTGGCGCGCCGTCGGTCCACGTTTGGGCCGGGAAGTCCCTCGCAGAAATGGTCGTTGGAACCGGCCTATTCGACTGGGTCGTTGACCGGGTGAGTTAGTCGACGTGCCGGCCCTACTTGTTCCTGTTGACGTTGTCTCGTTTGGAGTTATCGGGATTATCCCGAACGTACTTGCGCCCGCCGATCTTCACGACGTGATTGCCCGGGTGGTCACCTGCCTCAACTTCCTTAACGGGCTGGGTGCGCGGAACGTTCTTCCTGTTACCTATGTCATAGTTTTCGTTGCGTCCGCCAGGGCCGTCGTTCTTCCCTACGATCTTGCCCATGTGACCTTCCTTCTTATTTGCTGATCAATCCGATTGTACCGTTCGTTTGCGAAACGTCTGAACCATCTCGTCGGAGACATCCTGACGGTAACAAAGAGGCGCGTGGCCGCCAGGTTTGCTGTAGGCGCTTCGCTTGCCACAGCGACTCCCATTACGAGTCCGATTGAAAGGGCACGCGCAGGTTCCTGGATACTGCCTAATCGACTCCGAGATCATTCGTTCGCGAACCTGATCATTGCTGAACTGTCCTTGCTGGGCATCTGCCGACGCAGACGCCAAGAGTCCAACAGCTAGGGTTGCGACAGCGAGCAATCTCATTGTCATTGGCTCAATCTTGGGTTTAATGCACTTAGGATGCAATGCTTCAGATTGAGCTGAGCGAGGGGAATGATGTCGAAAATTTCGGGAGCTGTTCTAGTAAGCCCTGGGCGGGCGATGATCTTTGCGCCTTCATTTCATCCAGCCATCTAATGTCCACACTGTCCGCAGCGTGGAAACGTTGCCGTCAAATCTCTAAGGCGATTTACACTGCGATTGAGGCTGTCGATCGAACGGTAAACTCGTTTGCTCGAAAGGTGATTCGGGCCTTGATTGATCCTGTCTTGTTCTTTGGGTCGTTGTTCTTCGTTTTGCTTTCAATGACGACATTCGTCGATCCAAGTCAGATTGAGCAGAATTCCCGTCCAGAGGGAACAACGCTCGCGAACCTCTCAATCTCAGTTGTTTTGATGCTGTTGGCTTACCTGGCCCTTGGGGTGAGTTTGTTCCGGGAGAAGCGACATATCTTCCGGGTCTGTTGGGCAGCCTTCTTTGTTCTGTTTTTGCACCCCGTTTTCTTCTCATTTGTTTTCCGTGAAAGAGGATGTCTTCCTGGCTTCTCGTCAGTCGAAGATAACATCCTCGCGGTGTATGCGATCTGGACAGGGTCGGGACCAGATATTCAAGATGTGGAGGGGCCTTGTCGCGCTATTTTGGTCTCTGGCTCTTTGAGCGGATACGTAGGTCTGGCCATATTGTTTGCGATCTTTATTAGCCTCTTCGAAAGGTATCGCACTCGTACGCGTCCTCCTGGGGACGGCGTTTCTTAGAGTGGTTTTGAACCGCACGCGTTGTCGCATAATTACCGTTCTGGAAGGCAGGTTTGTTTTCGTGCGAGCGCGGCAGTGCTTGGCCAGGCCGACAGAGATGTCGATTCGAGGTGAAGATGAGGTTGGATATCCACTGGTAGACCAGGGTCACCTTCTATTTAAGTGAAGCAAGAGTGAATTCGGAACGAGACTTATGCCGACCTTGATCGCTTACCTCGGTGCCGCCGCTGCGGAGATTGCGGGCTCCTTCGCTTTCTAGGCGTGGTTGAGCCTCGACCGCTCAATCTGGTGGGTGTTGCCTGGTATTGCCTCGCTAGCACTGTTCGCCTACTTGCTAACACTGGTTGATAGCGCTGCCGCTGGCCGCGCATACGCCGCCTACGGCGGCGTCTATATTGCCAGTTCTCTTACTTGGCTCGGGGTGGTCGAGGGGGTTCGGCCGGATCGGTAGGATGTGGCCGGCGCAATCATTTGTCTCTTCGGCGCAGCCTTGATCATCGCCGGTCCAAGGTCATCAGCGGCCGGCTAGGCTTCATCTTTGTAGCGCCGTTTGTGCCCTAAAGGGTGTTGCGAAGTGATGCGCTAGCTACATTCACCCGTTCTTGGACGTCGAGGCTCACTGCCACAGGGCTTGCATGACCTAGTATTTCTGTTATTCATGAAATATGGAAAAAGATATCTCCGCACGTCTTTCGACGCTGGGCCATCCGGACCGATTGGCCACCTTTAGGCTGCTAATGAGGCGTTATCCTGACCGGGTGCCCGCAGGAGAGCTGAGTGAGGCGCTGGGACTGAAGGCGTCCACAATGTCGGCCCACCTCTCAGCCCTGATGAAGGCAAAGTTGGTCAGCCAGACGCGGGTTGCCACCTCGTTGCGCTACGCCATCGACATGGAGGAGGCGCGGCGCACCTTTGACTACCTCCTTCTCGACTGTTGTCGGGGTAGGCCCGAAGTCTGTTCGCCGGTTTCTCTGCTCTCGCCTTCAACCGGGCCATCCGACGGTAAATACAAGATCCTCTTTGTCTGCACAGGTAACTCCGCCCGGTCGATCTTTGCCGAATCGATCCTCCGCAAAGAGGCGGGCGATCGTTTCGAGGCTTGTTCGGCTGGTACGCAACCAACCTCCGAACTGAACCCATTTGCGTTGGAGGTCCTCAAGCAGGCGGGGCACGACACCTCGGTCTTGCGCTCCAAGAATGTTGCTGAATTCCAACACCCAGATACGCCCAAGTTCGATTTTGTCTTCACGGTCTGCAACAAGGCTGCGAACGAAGAATGTCCCGCGTGGGCCGGTCAGCCTATCAGTGCGCACTGGGGTTTGCCCGACCCTGTCCAATCTGAAGGATCCGACGCCGAGAAGGCTTTGGCATTCCGGGATGCCCACGATGCGCTCCGCAACCGCATAACTGCATTCACCACGTTGCCAATTGCATCACTTGACCGCATCTCTCTCCAGAAGGCCGTGGACCAAATCGGTAGTGCCGGCGTCGGAGCGCCAGCGTGACTACGTATGCATTGAACGGCCTCGGGCGTATGGGAAAGCTCGTCCTCAAACCGCTTCTGGAGCGCGGGGCGAAGATTGCTTGGATAAACGATGCGGTCGGCGATCCGTCAATGCAAGCGCACCTCCTTGAGTTCGATACCGTCCACGGCCGCTGGGACGCTGATTTTGGTCACGATGAAAAGTCCGTCACTATCAATGGCACGCGATTGCCATTCGTGGGCGCGAAGGACTTGGGGGCCTTGCCTCTCGATGGTGTGGACGTGGTCATCGATTGCACCGGGGCGTTCAAGTCAGAAGCGAAGCTCGCGCCGTATTTTGAGACGGTCAAGAAGGTCGTCGTTTCCGCGCCGGTCAAGGACGGGCCGACCGTCAATATCGTCTATGGGATCAATCACGATACCTACGATCCCGCGCGACACCACATCGTGACGGCGGCGAGCTGCACGACGAACTGCCTCGCGCCCATCGTCAAGGTGATCCATGAAGGTATTGGCATTCGTCACGGTTCGATCACCACGATCCACGATGTCACCAATACGCAGACTATCGTGGACCGACCCGCGAAGGACTTGCGTCGGGCGCGCTCGGCGCTGAACTCCCTGATTCCGACGACGACGGGCAGTGCCACGGCGATTACGTTGATCTATCCAGAATTGAAGGGGCGCCTCAACGGCCATGCCATTAGGGTGCCGCTTCTCAATGCGTCGATTACCGATTGCGTGTTTGAGGTCGAACGCGCGACAACGGTCGAAGAGGTCAATGCATTGTTCAAGGCTGCGGCCATTGGTCCGTTGTCGGGCATCCTTGGCTACGAGGAACGTCCCCTCGTTTCGGCCGACTACACCAACGATACCCGGTCGAGCGTGGTAGACGCGCCCTCGACCATGGTCGTCAATGGCACCCAAGTGAAGGTCTACGCTTGGTACGACAACGAGATGGGCTACGCGCACCGTCTGGCGGATGTTGCACTAATGGTGGGAGTCTCGATTTGAGCGCTACGACCGGACGCCCTGAAGGGCTGTCCGCCTACGTCGCCGTAACTGCGGCTTATTGGGCGTTCATGCTGACCGACGGCGCGCTGCGCATGTTGGTGCTCCTGCACTTTCACACATTGGGGTTCACTCCGGTGCAATTGGCCTACCTCTTCGTCCTTTATGAGGTAGCCGGCATGGCGACGAACCTTTCAGCGGGGTGGGTTGCCGCCCGCTTCGGACTGGCGCCGACGCTTTATGTTGGGCTTGGACTTCAGGTGTTCGCCTTAGTGGCCCTCACTCAACTCGACCCGACATGGTCGCTTGCCCTCTCAGTCTCGTTCGTCATGGTTGTTCAGGGAGTGAGCGGTGTGGCCAAGGACCTTGCAAAGATGTCCTCAAAGTCGGCCGTAAAGCTACTCGCTCCAAAGGATGGCGTCGGACTCTTTCGCTGGGTGGCCCTCCTGACCGGTTCTAAGAATGCTGTGAAGGGTGTCGGCTTCTTTCTCGGCGCGGCGCTGTTGTCGGCGCTCGGCTTTGTCTCGGCGGTCCTCGGCATGGCTGGGGTTTTGGCGGTAATCCTTGTCGCTGTTCTTGTGTTGACGCCACCTGGCCTTCCGAGGGGCCGTAGAAGCGCGAAATTTTCCGAGGTTTTTTCGAGGTCTGCCAACATCAATTGGCTGTCCGCGGCACGGATATTCCTCTTTGGTGCGCGAGACGTGTGGTTCGTGGTCGGGGTTCCAATCTACTTCTATGCGGTTCTCTCTGACGGTAGCCAGGAAAGCAACCGGTCGGCGTTCCTCATCGTCGGCATGTTCATGGCCATCTGGATCATTCTCTATGGTCTGGTGCAGGCGGTTGCGCCGCGACTCTTGCACGCCGCAAATAGGCCCGACGCCAACCTGATCGGCGCGGCCCGGACATGGGCCATGCTGTTGCTAGCCGTCCCCATTGCCTTGACACTCGCCGCTATTGCCTCTCCCGAGCCCCAGCTCTGGTTTACAGTTGCCTTAGTCGTTGGCCTCTTGGTTTTTGGCGCGGTCTTCGCAGTGAATTCCTCTCTCCACTCGTACCTGATTCTCGCCTTCGCGAAGAGTGAGCGGGTCACGATGGATGTTGGGTTCTACTATATGGCGAATGCAGGCGGCCGCCTCCTTGGAACGGTGCTTTCAGGACTCACCTACCAAGTAGGCGGGCTTGCGTTGATGCTTGGAACTGCGGCGGCCATGATCGCCGCCTCGGCACTCGCCGCGGGGCGGTTAACACCCGACAAGGTCGAACTCGGCTGCGCATGAGGACTTCCGAGTTGCCCGGCTTGCCGCCCTGGGCGCGGGCTGGACGGCGCGGCGTGAGTTTGCCTATGGGTCGCCGCGAGCCCAATCTGGCTTTGAGCGGCTGAATGCATGGCTCAGGCCCTGTATTGCGGCGAAGTCGAGTCCAGGTGACAATGCACTCTTGCCCAGTGTCGTTCACTCGCCGGGACCTTTAGGTCATTGGTTAGGATGAGTACTTTGCGGCGGCCGTCACGCTCGATTGCATCGAAAGAGACCCAGATGGTATTCGCTCTTCAGCGCAATTAACTAGCCCGCGATTCGCTGAGGAATGCGCGTGAAAAACGGAGGCTCACCCTTGTCGGCGTGCATTGGCGCGACAACGGTCGATTAACGCCGGCTTTGTCGTCTCCAGAGCCCATAGCCGGTTACCCCGAGAAAAATCGCCAGCGCCGGAAACAAAACGTAATCGAGCCAACCGAGCCAGGCCGAGAGACCCACCGCGCCGAGCACGATGACGAGTACCGGCGTGAAGCAGCAGATTGCGGCGATCACGCTTCCAATAATCCCGGTCCTCAGAATGTTCCGGTCTTTCATGTAGAAACTTGCTCAATCGAGCCGCGTTCATCCTGAGTTAGAGTAGATGTCATTGGCAGCACCCTTGGTTCCTAGCTGCCTCTTGGTAAACCCTGTAGGGCATACAGCATCAAGCGATTCATGAAGAAACACCGACCGTTCCCGACTTTGTGACTCAAGGCCACTTAGCTCGGGTTGGCCGATGACTGCATGAGGCTGTGAACAATTGGGCATTCTGGGACCACCCCTGCATCGCAACGTCCGGCGAGTTCTTTCAGGACGCGCTCCATCTTGCGGAGGTCCACGATCCTTTTGCGTATATCAACGACATGGTTGAGGGTAATCGCCTTCACTTGTTCACATGAGTCGTTTTCACGATCGGCCAGCAAGAGAAGCTCGCGGACTTGATCCAGACTGAACCCAAGCTCCCGGCTTCGCAGGACAAACGTAAGACGCGCCGCGGCTGGGTCGTCGTAGAGGCGATGCCCGCCACTTGATCGTCGCGGCTCGGGGAGCAGCCCGATCTTCTCGTAATAGCGAATTGTCTCGATGTTGCAGCTGGTGCGCCGCGCGAGTTGGCCGCGCGTTAGTGGCGCTCCCGAAGTCTTGACGGTGGTCATGGCAGCATCCTGTTGTGCCTGTAGTCACTACAGCATCTAGATCGCTTGAGTGCTTTTCAATAGGGGAACGCGATGCTGCGCAATAGCGACGGATAGGTTTGGCGCTCAGTTACGGGCGCTGGCGAGACGACTGAGAACAAGGAGCTGTAAGAAAGCTGCGACCGCCGCGGCCAGGAAAACAGCCTGCATTGAGACAAATTCGATCAAGGCCGCACCGCCGAGCGGCAGTAAGGCGGCCGGTGACGCCATGACATTGAAATAGGCTGCGTACGCAGGACGACGGTCATCCGGTGAGATTTCCATGAGGTAGCCGAGATAGCCGATGGTGGTTCCGTTGATAAGCGCACCGATCACGACAAATAGAGCTGCGAACGCCAGAAGGCCCAAGTCAGCGTCAAGCGCTATGAAGACGAGTACCACCACCGGCGGAACCAGTCGTACGATTGCGACGCCAACCAGCAAGCGAAGCTTGCCGTAGGCATCGCCGATCCGACCCCACAATGCGTTTGAGCTGAGTGCTCCGGCAGTCTGCGCGCCGAGAATGACGGCAACGTCGGCGCTGCCGACACCGAAGTCGATCGCCGCAACGATGTAAAACGGGAGCGCCATTAGCGTCGCGCCGCCGAGCCACTGGGAATAGAGAAACAAGCGGAAGCGGGAATCGACCCGCAACACGTGCCACCCACCACTGAGAAACTCCCGCAGGCTTTGTGCTGGCACGCCTGGACGATGCAAAATCGGCGGCTCGCCAGCTGAAACGAACAAGCTGGACGACAGCACCATCAGAACGGCCGCGAGAACGAAGATGACGGCGTAAGCCGGTAGGAGCGGCAGATCGTCCAGGAGCGCATCAATAGCGACGGCAACAAGAAGTGCCATCGCGCCGCCGCCAAAAAAACGCCATGCCAGCATTCGGCTGCGACGGTTGGAGGGAATGGACCGGCCCACGATGTCGTTGTAGGGCACGGCGACAATGCCGCTGACGAATGCGTAGGCGGTCCAGAGTGCGAGAAACACGGCGGTGAGTACGGGCGTCGGGAGCTCGCCACCGAACCAGAAGATCGCGCCGAGGAGCGCAAGACAGCCAGCCCTCCCGTAGGCGCCAAACACGTAGTACGGCATTCGCCGCGTGGCTCGTTGGGCGAGGAACCCAACGACGATTTGTGGCAAAAGCCAGCCCAATCTAAGAACGGCGCTAGCGGCGCCTACCGCGAAGACGCTGCCGGTTAGGTGAAAGACCAAGCTGGCCACGACGGTCGCAGAGTCAACGGCCGAAGAGCCTGCCTGAAAGGTCGCTCCGGCACCCGCGATCTTCCAGAACGACGATCGGCTCTCTCTGGGCTTGTCTATGGCGATAGCTGGCGGCCCTCGAAAATTGGTTCCTTTGATGGCACCGCCATCGTGATCAAAAGTAATGGAGGCACCGCGCGCATTGTCGCAAACATTTCTGCGCTTGCGTTAACGAGGGCCTTCCCGAAGTCGTGATATCAGCCGTGGCGATCGCCCTTGATCCTGTAGTTACTACAGACCTTAGATTGCCATGCCATGGGATCGCAACGCTGCATCAGGACCCGGCCTTGGCCGGGCATTGAGTCCCCTCCTCCCGGTCGGCGTTTTTCTCGCCGTGGGTCGAGTGGGGGCTCTCCAAGCAAGTGCTGCTCATGCGGCATAGGCCTGAACGCATGATTGGCAATCTTCTTTTCGCCTATATCGCAGGCGCTGTTGCAACGGCCAACCCCTGCGGCTTTGCCTTGCTCCCGGCGTTCATTGCCCGTCGTCTCTCTGCCGCCGATGCCGATTCTGGGCCGGTTCTTCGCGCTCTTGCCGTCGGTGGGATCACGACGCTCGGGTTCGTGTTGCTGTTTGGCGTCGTCGGCGGTGCGGTAGCCGCCGGTCTTCGAGGACTGGGGGCACTGCTCCCGGCGGTCGGCTTTGCCATCGGCGCAGCACTGGTTGTACTGGGCGTTGCCTCGTTGGCCGGTCGGCGGGTCGCCCTGCCGCTGCCTGGCTTTGTGTCCCGAGGTCCGACTGACGGTTTGGCAGGCGACTTCGTGTTTGGCCTCGGGTATGGCGCAGCGTCGCTGGGCTGCACGTTGCCGATCTTTCTTGCCGTCGCTGGTACGGCGCTAACCGAGTCGGTCGGACTCGGTGCCGTTAACTTTATCGCGTACGGCTTAGGCATGGGCACCGTGCTCTCTGCGCTCGCGGTGACCACGGCACTCGCACGTTCCGGGCTCGCCCAGACGATTGCGAGCGTGCTGCCATATATGTCCCGCATCAGTGGCACGATCCTGGTTCTGGCCGGTCTCTACGTGTCGTTCTATTGGCTGGCCGCACTAGGCGTCGGGCCGCCAAACCTGATTTTTATTGGCGATCAAGTCGCGGCCAAGGCCCGCGTATTAACGACCAGCCCCACACTCCTTGCCATCGTCGTTGTTGCGCTTGGGGTGGCCGGTGTTTGGTCGGCCGCTAGAAAGCGTCGGCCAGGGGCGTCCGGAAAAACCGCCTCACCAAAATCGAGCGAAACTGAAAAGGCTCTCCGATGAACATTTCGCCTGGAACTATCAACGCTGCCGAAGCGAAGACGTATGACCTCGCCGTAATCGGCGCTGGCTCGGCCGGCTTTTCCGCTGCCATTGGCGCCGCCGAGCTAGGAGCCCAGGTAGCGCTCATCGGGCACGGCACGATCGGTGGTACGTGCGTCAACATCGGATGCGTCCCATCAAAGACGCTGATCCGCGCCGCTGACGCGTTACACGCCTCTAGGGCGGCCAGCCGGTTTGACGGTATTCGGGGTGGCGCGACGCTCGACAACTGGCAGTCGTTACTCGCCCAAAAAGACGAACTCGTGGCGACCTTACGTTCATCCAAATATGCCAATCTCCTCAGCGAATACGATGCCATTCACTATCTGGAAGGCGAGGCAAACTTCACAAAGGAGGGCGTCTTCGTTGACGGCAACCTGCTCAGGTCCCCGCGGACGATCATTGCGACCGGCGCTGCGCCAACGATTCCGTCCATTCCTGGGCTTGAGTCCGTTCGCTACCTTACAAGTACTGAGGCCCTGGAATTGTCGACTCTGCCCACGTCCCTGGTGGTCATCGGGGCAGGATATATTGGGCTCGAACTCGCGCAGATGTTCAGGCGCTTTGGTGTCGAGGTCACCGTCGTATGCCGTTCGCGCCTGTTGCCGGCAGCCGAGCCAGAAATAAGCCAGGCGCTGGAGGCCTACCTCGTTGATGAGGGAATACGGGTCGTTAAAGGCGTCAGCTATCGCCGCGCCGAAGCCACATCGGACGGCGCACGGCTGATTGTCGAAACGGAAGGCGACGAAATGGCGTTGGAAGGCCAGCACTTGCTTGTCGCGACCGGGCGCCAACCGAATTCAGCCAACTTAGGCCTCGATGCTGCTGAAATCCGGGTCGGTGAGAACGGTGGGATCATAGTGGACGAGCATCTCCAGACATCGAACCCAAACACCTACGCTGTGGGCGATGTCACGGGACGTGACATGTACGTCTACATGGCAGCCTACGGTGGCAGGCGTGCCGCCGAGAATGCGTTAAACGACGCGGGTCACCGTTACGATTCGCGCGCGATGCCCGCCGTAACGTTCACCGACCCGCAGGTTGCGTCCGTTGGCCTCACTGAACGCACCGCGAAGGACCTCGGCCACCCCGTTAAAACGACCGTCCTGCCGATGGACGCCGTTCCACGTGCGCTGGCCGCCCGCGACACGCGCGGATTAGTAAAACTCGTGGCTAACAGCGAAACGGATATTCTCCTCGGCGCCCACATTCTTGCACCGGAGGCAGGGGACAGTATTCAGACCGCGGCGGTCGCGATCGCTCAGAACATGACCGCAAAGGCCTTGTCTGAGATGATCTTTCCTTACCTCACGTCGGTCGAATCTTTGAAACTCGCTGCGCAGACCTTCGAGAAAGATATCTCGAAGCTCTCCTGTTGTGCCGGTTAGCGGGGACGCTGGCGCGAACGAAGAAGACTTGCCGCGGAGTCGGCACGGGAAAAAACGAGCGCGTAACCGATTACGATACCCTCGACGCTGTGGTTGCTGCGCTGCTGGCGGAAGTCTGACCCACTGCTTCGTCGACCGGCGGAACCGACGTCTGAGGGAATTCGGACTTACTCCGTCAGCCACTCTTGTTCAGACGGTACCGTCTCGGGCGAACCGATAGAACATGAAATCCTGATGCGCGCCCGACGGGGTGGTGTGATCTTCCGACCCCGAGCCTTCTAGCCGAAGGAGATCGTCGAAGACCTTTGCGACGTCGTCCTCGCCGTATCGCACGACCGGCAGGCCGCTGCATCTCTCCGGACCGTCCGGACCAAACGTGGCTATCACGACATGGCCGTCCGATGCCAAACCGTTTGCGAGCGTTTTTCGGTAGGCCATGCGGTCGGCTTCGTCGGTGAGGAAGTGAAAGACCGCTCGATCATGCCATAGCGCGTAGCGCCGGCGGGGCATCCATTCCGTAACATCAGCGACGATCCAATCGACCGAGTCCTGGAAACGGCCCAAGCGTTCCTGGGCAAGGGCCACGGCGCGCTTCGATATGTCGAGGACGGTGGTGTCGGCATAACCCTGGTCGATGAGGGCGTCGATCAGTCGCGAAGCGCCACCCCCGACATCAATGAAAGGCGCGGCCTTGTTGATTCCAATCTGTGCGATCAGCTAGGCTTCGGTTCTCTGCCCTGGCTCGGCGGGCGCCACGTGTTCCACTGGGAGCCCCATCTGGTTCCACGCCTCCATCCCGCCGCGCAGCACGGCTAGCTAGCGTCCGCCTGCATTCTTCAAGATTTCGGCAGCCTTGGCCGACCGCTTAAAGGTGCGGCAGGCAAAGATCAGCGATCCGGATCCTTGCGACAACGCCTCGATATGCCGGTCAATCTCGTCGAACGGGATGTTTTCGGCTTGGGGAATATGGCCGAGCGGTCCTATGAAGTCGTCGTGGCCGCGGACATCGAGGACGGCTACCTCACCTTGGTTTAGCCGGTCGCGCCATGTGGCCAAGTCGATCCATTCGATTCTGCCGGTCTCAGGCCTTGACCACGAACTGACCCATCATGCCAGCATCCTCGTGTTCCAGGATGTGGCAATGGTACATGTAGGGACTATCCGGGTCGCTGTAGTCGGTGAAGCTGAGAAGCAGGCGCACGCGCTCGCTCGGTGCCACAACGACCGTGTCCTTCAGGCCCATCTCGCCTGGTGCTGGCGGTGCACCATTGCGGTCGAGTACGCGGAACTGCACGTCATGAATGTGGAAGGGATGGGACATCATTGAGGCGTTCTCGATTTGCCATATCTCCGAGGTGCCGACGCGCACGGCCTCGTCGATACGGTTCATATCCATCGCTTTGCCATTTATTGTGAAGGATCCGCCACCCATCATCATGCCGCCCATGCCCATTTGCAGGACAAAGCGGCGTGTGCCCACCGCCCGGTAAGGGTCGGGACGGCCCAAGTTGACGAGACGGTCGGGCAGCCGGGCCGATTTACTACGCTGCGCGCCGGGTCTGATGTCGAGAACATCAAATGACAGGTCGTCGCCCATCATTCGCTCCATCATCCCGCCCATCATGCCACCACCACCCATCATGCCGGTATTGGGCGCCGCGAGGGTGCGCAGCAGGGCAGGCCGGCCATCGTCTAAGTCAACGATGATTTGCGTCCGCTCAGCGGGGGCGAGTGTGATGCGCGACGTTTCAAAGGGACGCTCCAACAGGCCGCCGTCCGTGCCGATTTGCTGGAACGTCCGTCCGTCTGCGAATCCGACGGTGTGGGACCGGGCGTTGGAGCCATTGAGTATGCGCAATCGCAATTTGCTGGTGCGGGCCTCGAAATAGGGGCGCACCGTGCCATTGACCAGCAGGACATTCCCCCGCACACCCATCATCACACTGGGCATAGAGGTGCTGTATAGCAGCGAACCGTCGTTGCCGAAGGCCCGGTCCTGCAAGACCAGCGGAATGTCGTCCACGCCATAGTCGCTCGGCAGATCAAGGCGCGCGGTTTCGTCGTCGTCCACGTAGATGAGGCCGGCAAGGCCGTGATAGACCTGTGGGCCGGTGCGCGGGACCATGTGCGAGTGGTACCAGAACATGGCCGCGCGCTGCTTCACGACAAATTGCGGCGACCAGGTCTCTCCGTCCCGGATGACCTGATGGGGCCCGCCGTCTGCGCGGGCGGGCAAGTGAAACCCGTGCCAATGGATGGTGCTGGGCTCGCCAATCCGGTTCGTGACGTTCATGCGCACAAGCTCGCCCGCGCGCATTTTCAAGGTCGGCCCTAGGTAAGCGCCGTTGATGCCAAGCGTTGGGGTCTCTACACCGGTGAAGAATTGGGAAACTCCCTTTTGTAGGCCAAGCGCATAGGTTCGCACCCCATCGCGCACCTCGCCGGCAATGACCTGTGGAATTGCCAAGGGTTTGGGAGATGCGGCAAATGCCGCGGGACCAAACAACCAGCGCCGCGCATCGCGGCCTGATAATACTCCGGCTGTGGCCAGACCGGCGCCACCGAGCATCAACCCGGTCAGTGCGGCTCTACGCGAAATCATTCCACATCCAATTAAGTCGATAGGCCACAGTTGTCTCCTTCCGCTGCTGAATGAGCAAGTCTCCACTGATTGCTGACGCATTTCCGGTGAGTGCTTCGCGCCCCGGGGGAGCCCCGCCGGGTGTAGGCGAATGCGCCGGGCCACACTTTGTTCATGGCTCACGACTCGACGGTTGTTCACTTTCAAGAGCCGCGATCGCTTCGGCACGGCCATATGGGATAAGAAGCAAAGTCACGCCGCAGAATATGAAAGTGTCTGCCAGGTTGAAGGTCGGCCAGTGGTAACGACCAGCATAGAGGTCCAGGAAATCTGTCACCGCGCCATCGCCGAGACGGTCCACAACGTTGCCCAGTGCGCCGCCAATGATAGCGGCGAATCCTGCCGTATGTACCAGACTGTTTGATCGCCAAAGCGCGACTGAAAGGAGAATGACGATCACGAGCGCGAACGCCGCCAGCACATAGGGTGCGTGCGGGCTTTCTGAATCAAAGAGTCCGAAGCTCACACCGCGGTTATAGCCAAGAGTGATATTGAAAGAAGGCATTACCGGGATCAGGCGCGTTACATGCGTCTCGACAAACCATTTCGAAACCAGATCAATGACGAAAGTCGAAAACATGATCGCAGCTGCAAGAGAAAGCCGCATTGTCGTTCACCCTAAGAAGCAAAGGCATGGCAGGAAAATCTTGAGCGGATCGCGATTGAGGCTCATGAAGTGGCAATCTGCCGCCATCTACTATCTCCGGCTTTCCGCCTCTCGTTGGTATTGAAGGATGCGCTCGCCCCATGTGCTCTTGATATACGTAAGGGCTGCCCAAATTTCATCATCGGTCAGGATATCCTTGAAAACCGGCATGTCCGTTTTGTAGTCCGGCCCGACGATGTCCTGGACCCCGTTCTTGGTAATCCGAAAAAGATCAACATCTCGGTGATGCCATGTATGACCGCTGTCGTCGTGAGGCGGTGCTGGCAAGCGGCCGTCGGCTCCCCGTTTGCGCCAATCAGGCTGGCCCTCCAACTCCACCCCATGGCAACTCGCGCAGTTGTTCTGGTAGACCTGTTTCCCGAACACGATCTGAGCCTGATCATGTAGGTTCACCCCGCTAGTCTCGGTTTCGATGCCACTCGGTCGAAATACAATGAAGAGTGACACCAGAGCGACCGCCAAGACGCCACCTGAAACACCGAGAACGAGCGTCCGATGCCGTTCTTCTCTCACATTCTATTCCTCGTTTGGCGTCAGCGGCGCCCAAGTGACGCCGCCATCGTCCGTCTGGACAATTGAGGGACGGTTGGTCGTCCTGTCCGACGCAATGGCGAAGAGTTTGTCGGGGTTGGTTGGATGCTCGGCCAGGTGAAGCAGATAGCGCGCGCCCAAGCCTGGATTTAGGGTTGCCCAGCCTCGCTCTCGTTCGGCGGAACGGATAAAGCCCTGTCCAATCACGTAGGCATAGACCACGCCGCCGGCCGTAGTATGGATCAACGTGGTGGGCGCGCCGTCCGCGTAGCTTGGCCGCCAATTCCGTCCCCCATCGCCGCTGCGCAGAATGCCGGTTTGGGTTGCGGCATACAGCGAGTTGGTCCGAACAGAAGATGCCGTCAGGTCAATGAGGCCCTCAGGCGCGTTGCCAACGCGCCGCCATGTTTGGCCGCCATCGCTGGATTGTTGGATACCTCCAAACACGCCAAACATTACGTTGGGGTCAGCGGGGCTGACAGTCAGCTGGTGAAAATCGACCGGGCCACCTACGCCGTCTGAAAGCTTTTCCCAGGTCCGACCGCCGTCTCGCGAGGCAATCAGACCAAGGTTTCCACCGCCGACCGGATGTCCGCTGGCGAGAAAAACGGAGCGGTCCGTTGGGTGGGACGCGAACCCCATGAAGTCGTCTCGGGTGCGCGACAGGCGCTCGGCGTTTCCACTCCCGTGCACGGTGTAAACGCCATGGTGCGTCGCCAGCAGGAGGCGATCTGGATTGTCGGGATCGACGCCGAGGCCGTGAAAATGTGTGGTCTTGGCAAGCTCCGACACCGTCGTCCGCGTAGATTGAGCCTGCGATTCACCGGGAAGCACTCCGATTGCCGACAGGGCGATCGATGCGAAGAGTCCGAGGTAGAACGGTCTTCTCCACACTTCACCGTGAGAATGCAGCGGCCACCGCCCCTTCCTACGGGCGCCCCTCACCGGGAACCGTCCGGGGTGTGCGAGGTTGGAAAGAAGATGTATTTGGCCAGCGCAACAATCCCAAAGACAACGAGGACGGTGAGCAAAAGGCCGATCAGGCCCATGAGCCACATATCGCCGCCTCCCATCATTCCGTTCATCATGGCTTAAACCCTCCACCAAGGAGGTCTGTCGGACAAATTCGGTGACGCCGATCTGTTTGAATGGAGACCATCAAAGTAACTCCTGGACGCATTAACTGAATGGATGAATGGAAAGGGATTTTTTGCACGCCATGCTGGCAGGGCCCGTTAGGGCCTGCCGTGCTTGGCCACTCACCGTCTAGCTCGCGGAGTCGCTAGACTCGTGTGGTGGCGGCGCGGTCTATTTGAAGTGGTCGAGGGGGATAGGGGTCGGGAGCGTGCGACCAAACGAACGCCCGCGAGAGGGACGCAAGGTAGGGTGCCATCACCCTGCCGGCGAACGTGTCGACCAACAGCGGCAAAGTGGCGTTAGTGGTCGCGCAGAACGCTTCGCACCAGGACGCTTCCGGGCAGCCCTCATCTGTGCCGCCACAAGAGCCACACTCGGCGGCACTCGTGAAGGCAGCGTTCGCGCAGAAAGAAACCGCAGGGTCGGCCGCTTGGCTGGACGGGACAATCGCACCGAAAAGCAACCAGACTCCTAAAAGTCCAGCTAATAGACGTGTCGTGGTGGGCGCCCTCATGCCAGGAAGATACCAGTCAATCGAGGGACAGGAAAAGGATACTTAACTGACCACGGCCGCGCCAAATTGCCACATCGCTACCAAGGACCATTGAGACCAAGATCGATCATACATCGCTGAACTTCACGGGCCTGTGATAATGCCATCGCGATATAACACTTCCGCAGTTGCTGTTGCGATTCTGTGTTCAGCGCTCGCGGTGCCGCTGACGGCGGCGGCTCACTCCCTCGAAGATGTCGAGCAGCAGCAGCTGCGGCGGGAGCCGTACGTCGAAATCGTCAACCGGCCAGCGCCTGCGTTTGTGTTTGAAGACTCAACCGGCCGCGAAGTGTCGCTGGCGGATTTCAAAGGCAAAGTTGTCATCCTGTATTTCATCTATGCGACGTGCCCCGATGTCTGTCCGCTCAATACCCAGAAAGTTGTAGAGATACAGGAACGCGTCAACCTGACGCCTATGCTCGATCAAGTGCAGTTCATTGCGATCACCACCGATCCAGCGAACGACACGCCTGAGGTGCTAGAACAGTACATGACGGATCACGCTGTGGATCGCCGCAACTATATCTTTCTGACTAGTGGCGCAGATCGGGCGGAGGCGACGCGGGAATTGGCAGAGCAGTACCGACTTGCGTTCACACTTGCGGACGACGGGTATCAGGTGCATGGGGCGGTCACCAACGTGATCGATCGCGAGGGTAATCTCAGAGCGCGCTACCACGGTCTGGACTTCAACACGACCAACGTCGTGTTGTTCGTCAACGCCTTGATCAACGACCTCGATGCGCATCCCGTTTCGGCCTCGACGGCGAGGGCGCCGGTTACAGTTACAGCGGGTCGGCCGGGACCGGCGAGCAATTCGACACAAGCTCTCGTTGGGATTGCAGGACTCCTTATTGTTGCAGGTTTGGCAGCGTTAATGTTTTGGCGTTTGCGCAGCCGCCGGAAGTTGCGCACGTGAGGCCGTGCTTAGTCAGCCCGCTCCCTTCGGCATGGCGTCGCGAAGGGAATGCGTTGCTGGGACATGCGTTACCGATGGTTGTTTTAGCCGTAATTGTGGTGCTCGCCCCGAATGGGACGCTCGCCCATGGCAGGGATCATCCGAGGGATATTCGAAGCGCCCGCAGCCAGTTCGTGCACTTTAAGCCGTTGCGAACGGCTGCGGCGGTCCCGATCCTTGCGCCGGACGGGCGTGTTCACGACCTCAGTTTCTTTCGCGGCAAGGTGGTCTTGCTGAATTTCTGGGCAACTTGGTGTGCGCCCTGCATTGAAGAACTTCCCGCACTAGACCGCTTGCAGGAGCGGCTCGGTGACGATGCTTTCGAGATCGTCGCGCCGTCGATCGATGAGGATGATATCGCCGTGCCCGCTTCCTTTGTAACGCGCCTAGGACTGAAGGACCTGAACGTCTACCAAGATTCGACTGGCGAGGCGCAGAATGCATTTCCTCTGTACGGGCTTCCGGTTTCCTACTTGATCGACCACGAGGGCTTGGTGCTGGGTTATGTCGTCGGCGTCGTAAAGTGGGATTCGAGGACGGCCGTCAAATTTTTGCGGCACTATCTCCCGTAAATCGTCAATCACATAAGACGTCCAGGCGAGTTTCTTTCGAGGACTCACTGTGCCGCCGAGATCACACGCGCTCGCTGTGCCGTCCTTTCGGGCTACTCAGTGGTCAGTCGTTTAGGTCACCATTGTTTGATCCGATGTTGCTTAATCGACACGTACGGATGGCCCTAGTGTGGAGTAGCCGACCTGGGGCAATGAGGGACAGAGATATGATGGCGCGCTCGATTACGCTTAGTCTTGTGATTCTTTTGGTGATGGGCATCGAAGGTTCCGCATTCGCGAACCCTGACCAGTGGCGATCCGAGTGGTCGAGAACCAATTTCGACAAGTCGTCGGTACCGTTTGAGGAGATCTTTTCCGGGGGGCCACCGAAGGACGGAATCCCAGCGATCGACGATCCCGTCTTCGCCCCCGTTTCCGAGGTTACGGACCTCGCCGATACGGAGCCTGTGATCAGCGTCAATATCGGGGGCGACTGGAGGGCTTACCCGCTGCAAGTCCTGATGTGGCACGAGATCGTCAACGATACGGTTGGCGGTACTCCCGTGGCGATCACGTTCTGCCCGCTATGCAATAGCTCAATCGTGTTCGACCGCCGGGTCGACGATCAGATTCTCGATTTTGGGACGACCGGAAAATTGCGGTTTTCCGACCTCGTCATGTACGACCGTCAGACCGAGAGCTGGTGGCAGCAGTTTCTCGGCGAGGCCGTTGTTGGCGACATGACGGGAAAGCGCCTCAAGATCATTCCCAATCGAGTTGAATCGATTGCCAAGTTCCGTGAGCGCGCACCGGCAGGCGCCAAGGTTTTGGTGCCGAGCAACCAGCGCGCTCGCGCCTACGGCCGCAATCCCTATGCAGGATACGATTCGCGCGACAGACCCTATCCATTTTTCAATGGTGAGTTGCCAAGCGAAGTTGCCCCTCTTGCAAGAGTGATCACGATTGACAGAAGCGGCTCGGGAGTGAGGGAGGCGTGGGCTCTCGACCTGTTGCGAGAGAAGGGTCGTGTCGAGACAGACGACGGTTTTGTAATCACCTGGGAGCCTGGACAGAATTCTGCCATGGATGCCGGCGTGATCTCACAAGGGGTGGACATCGGCAATGTCGTCGTGCAGCGGCGCGAGTCAGACGGGACCCTGGTCGACTGGCCCTATGGGGTTGATTTTGCGTTCGCCTATAAGGCGTTCTTCCCGGATCAGTCAATCAAACAGTGAACGAAGGTGCTGAATATCTCGCTTGCCACGACCGCATTGACCGGCGTGCTCTGTATAGGAATCCCACTGGGTTTGGCGCCACACTGGTGAATTGGATTGGCGGCGGAGTCGCCTTCCTCCCAGCGATGTTTCTCGCATCGTTGCTACTGACTATTTTTTGCCTCGTTCGTCATTGGTCGCGGTAGGCCGAGGATGATCCGGAAGTACCCGATTGTCAGTGTTCTAGTCGTGAGCGCGGTCGTGGGTGTGATCGTGGCCGTCCTGTGGCCGGGGATGAAGGAGAGGGGCGCTGTTCCTCCGATCACGGGTCAGGTGCAGAACTTTATTCTTGCGCAGGCGCCCGGCCCGGGACCGGAGACAGCGTGGCGTGATGCCGACGGCGGATCCGTCAGTCTTGCGGACTTTCGCGGCCAAGTCGTGATGCTCAATTTTTGGGCTACCTGGTGCGCGCCCTGCATTCGCGAGTTGCCTTCGATTGATCGTCTTCAAGCCGAACTTGCCGGTGAAGACTTCACGGTGGTCGCGGTCAATATCGATCGGGGAGGCGTGGCTGTCGCCGCTCCGTTTTCTGAGCGCCTGGGTCTGAGGAATCTCGAAGTGTATGTTGACGCCGAAAGCACCTTCGCACGCGCGGTCCGCGTCAACGTGATGCCCACGACTATCGTATACGATCGGTCGGGCCTAGAGGTCGGACGGCTGGCGGGCGCTGCCGAATGGGATTCGCCGGAAGCATTTGCGCTTCTGCGTTGGTTCATTCAGGACCAAAGTTAGCTGTTGCAATGAGGTCTCTCTTTCTCCTACGCGCCCGGGCGATAGCGCCGCTGCGTACTTTCGGATGGCACCGCCTACGGGCATGGGCGCTAGCAACCTTGTTCGTTATGCCGGGTATTCTAGCGCTTGCGCAGACGGCCCATTCCGAACCGGGCACGAGCGATTGGATCGACTACGGGCAGGGCCAGATTCGCCTCGTCTCCGCGACAACTGGCGTGGTCGGAGAGGACTTGCTACTCGGGCTCCAGTACAAGATCGCGCCAGGTTGGGAGATCTATTGGCGTAGCCCAGGCGAAGCAGGCTTGCCGACCACGATTGATTGGCAAGGTTCAACCAACCTTGACACCACCACAATCCAGTGGCCGCTGCCGGGCCGGTTCAAGATCTTCGGTATCGACACCTTTGGCTACAAGAACGAGGTCGTCCTTCCGATTCCCGCGCGAGTCGTCGAACCGGGCGGTCCAACGGATATTCGCGCGGCGGTGAACTTCCAAACCTGCAAGGAACAATGTGTCCTGCACGATGTGGTCCTGAATCTCACTCTTCCGCCAGGCGGCGAACCTTCGAACCTGACTTCATTGATCAATCGCTACAAGGCCAGGGTCCCAACCCAAGAGGTCGGTTTCGGCCTCGCTGTCGAACGAGTCGAGATCGTCGAGGTCAGCGGCGGCCAGCTGGTACAGGTGGTGGCGACCTCTGCGGTGCCGTTTGCGGAACCGGACGTCCTCGTCGAGGGACCTAGGGACTATCGGTTTCTTCCGCCCAAGGTGCGAATCACCGATAACGGGACTCGCGCTGTGCTTCAGGTGCCGATCGAGCTGTCATTGCTTGGAAGCGAAGAGACAAAGCCGCCATTGGTGGGAACTGATCTTGTCTTGACCCTTGTCGACGGCGGCCGGGCGGTTGAGCAGGGGCTTGTGGCCACCGCGGGTCAGCCCGAGAACGTTTCTTTTCTTCCGCTGTTCGTTGTTCTTGGGCTTGCCCTACTTGGTGGCTTGATCCTCAACATCATGCCTTGCGTGCTGCCGGTTCTCTCAATCAAGCTGCTCGGTGTAGTTAAGCATGGGGGCGGTGAGAGTCGTCCGGTTCGCAGAAGTTTTCTGGCTTCCGCCGCCGGTATCTTGTTTGCCTTTGTCGTCCTGGCAACTTTTCTCGTCGGTCTTCAATCGGCAGGAATAGCCGTTGGCTGGGGCATTCAATTTCAGCAGCCGCTGTTCATTGTTGCTATGACGCTGCTCATCACGTTGTTCGCCTCCAACATGTGGGGCTTCTTCGACGTTGTCTTGCCACCGCGTCTGCTCGCGCTTGCCAACAGACTCCCAGGCGGAGGAACCGCGCGCAGCGAAGGGCTCGCCGGGTCGTTCGGGACAGGCGTCTTCGCAACCATCATGGCGACGCCTTGTTCGGCACCCTTCCTGGGAACTGCTATTGGCTTTGCGCTGACCCGCGGGACGGTGGAAACCTACCTCATCTTTGCAGCCCTTGGTGCTGGTATGGCCGTGCCTTATCTCCTGGTTGCTGCCGTTCCCGTGCTCGCAACCAAATTACCAAAACCAGGTGCCTGGATGGTGACCGTAAGGCGTATCCTCGGCCTCGCGCTGGCCGGGACCGCCGCGTGGTTGCTGTCGATCCTCGGTGGTCAACTTGGCGCCCCGACTGCCGTTATGGTTGGCGGCCTTATGCTCGCGACGGTCGCGGCCCTATGGGCCAGGAGACGGTACCCGGTACATGTGGTCCGGCGCCTCACGCCTGCGGCTGTGCTGGCACTCGGTATAACGGCAATGCTAGGCCCGCAGTGGGTGGATGCACGGATCGAGATGGCCGAAAGCGCACCCGTCGCCACTTGGCAGGCATTTGAGCCAGAGTTGATTCCAGGGCTTGTGGCAAGCGGCAAGGTCGTGTTCGTCGATGTCACGGCAGACTGGTGCGTGACTTGTCTCGTTAACAAGAAACTTGTGCTTGATCGTGGCCAGGCGGCGAGGCTCTTGAACCATCCGGACATGATCGCCATGCAGGGTGATTGGACCAACCCGGACGAACGCATTACCAACTTCCTCGCGACGTTCAACCGTTTCGGCATTCCCTTCAATGCCGTCTATGGGCCAGATGCCCCAAATGGACTAGTGCTTCCTGAATTGCTCAACGAAGCGCGGGTGCTCAAAACCGTTCGCAGGGCGGCTGGCCGTGACTTGCTGGCCGAAAATATTGCAACGCGGTGAGTGACGGTTGTTGGCGGGATATTATTCCGTGTCCCGGCCTGCGGCGGCTTTCTGCAACTGCCGGACCAACGGAAGAATGGTCTTCTCCAGATCCTTGGCCGTCATCTGGCCAATGTGTTTATAAGCGATCATGCCCTGGTCATCGACGATAAAGGTTTCTGGTACCCCGTAGACACCCCATTCGATGGATGCACGGCCGTCGAGGTCGGCCCCGGTTCGCTCATAAGGGTCGCCGAAGGTCCTAAGCCAACGTTCTGCGTCGTCAGGTTCGTCCCGCTGATTGATGCCGAAAATCGAGACAATATTGCGGCGCGATATTTCCATGAGGAGTGGATGCTCCACTCGGCAAGGCACGCACCATGACGCGAAGACGTTTACGAGTGATACCTGCCCCTTTAAATCCGCGCTCGAAAGGCCAAGGTCTCTCCCTTGTACGGGCTGGAGCGCGAATTCGGGAACCGGCTTGCCGATCAAAACGGAGGGAATTTCTCTTGGCCGCAGTGTGAGACCGATACCAAGTGCCACGGCGACGACGAGGAACACCGCAACAGGGGCTAGGTAGCGCGCCCGTCCGAAACTCCGCGCCCGTCTCTCGCTGTCGACATTTCCAATGACTTCCACTTCTTTTGTCATTTCTTACTCGATTCCCGCCGAGCGGCGGCCTCGACGGCGGCTCGACGCCAGGGACAACGCTAGCTGCTATTCTTGGTGGTGCAAAGTCGTGATGGGTCCGCCCATGGTTATCCGCCAGCCGCATCATCACCTGATATGAGGGCCCCGTTTATCTCGCTGTCGGCCCGGACCCCCTTCGGTCATTCCTCGCTCACATCTGAATTGGCGCGTTGGCATCAGATTATGTTTCAGGCGCCGCTAATTTTCTTTCGTAGACTGGCTATCTCTCGGCGCAATCGGGCTAGTTCGTCCGGCGCTAGCTTCTTCCGCGGTGGCAGGTCCAGCCTCATCGGGTTGATCTGAATTCCATTTTTCAAGACCTCGTAGTGGAGATTGGGACCCGTTGCGAGGCCGGTCGCACCAATGAAGCCGATGGTGTCGCCCTGGCGAACTCGTGAGCCGACTTTCAGGTCCGCTGCATATTCGCTAAGGTGGCCGTAGGCCGTCTCAAGGGCGCCGGCGTGCCGTATGCGCACATAGTTTCCGAAACTGCCCTTGAACCCACGCTTTACAACCAATCCGTCACCTGCAGCGAAGACCGGTGATCCGTGAGATGCTGCGAAATCGAGGCCCTTGTGCATGCGGCTGTAACCGAGAATAGGGTGGTCTCGTTTTCCAAACCGTGATGACAATCGCGCGCCATCGACGGGGGTCCTTCGAAGGCTCGCTTCAATGCTGTTGCCATTCGAATCGAAATAGCCAGTGAATCCGTCTCCCGTCGTGAAACGCACGAGAGATAGCGTCCGTTCATCGGCCTCAAGAGAGATGAATACGAGGGCGCCAGTGTGAGAGGTATGGTTCACGGCATCTTCGAACTTTTCGAACGCAAACGAAAAGCGGTCACCATTCTTGATGTCTCGTTGAAGATCGACCGCATGACCGAGGATTGGGTAAGCCTGCTCCAAGATTGACGACGGAATATCAAGGGCGCGGGCAGCCTCGTGAAGACTTTCCTTGATCGTGCCATCGGCAAATTGCAAGCGCGAAATATGCTCCACCTGTTTCAGTCTCGCCGTGTATTCGCCCCCATCCTTGCGATTGACGACAATCACTCGGTCGGTTTCAGGGGCCATGACGATGCTTCGAAGGAGTCGGGTCACCCCGTTTGACTCCTCTGTCAATGCGACCTGTATGGTTTGGCCTGCGCGTAGAGTTCTCGGGTCCACAAGGGCTTCGACGCTTGTGGCGGCTTTGAATGCCTCGCTTATAGGAATCCCAAGATCGACCAATACCCCGAGCAGGGTCATTCCCTCGGCGAGCGAAACGTCGATGACCTGGTCTGATTTGTCGACCAAATTGGGTATTTGAGCGACCCTCGCCCATGAATCGTTTGTTGGTTCGAGTGCGGGCTGCGTCAAGGTTTTGGTTGTCGCCGAGGTCGTTCGAGCAGATTCAAATGATTCGTCGTCCGAGGAGGTCCACGCAAAGAATATGACTGTACCGAGAATGGTCGCGCCCAATCCGAGCAACGCTAGGCTTGCGCGATTTGATCGCAGAGTAGCGACGCGGATTTTTAACAATCTCAACCGGAGGTGCCTCCATGACATTTTGTTCAATGTTCCTGTTCTCCTTCAACGATTTCTATTTTCCAAACGCGCCATTGCCGAGGTCGCGTAAGGTTCAGAGTTTTCAACCCGAGTTGGCGGGAACGATACCAGCTCCGCATACTTTGAACTGTGACAGAACCCATTAGGGCACCGCGAACCCTCATCGCTAACGGTCCCCGTTTAGAGCAGTCCTAACAGCATCGAAGAGCGGACCGTCAAGGTCGCCGTGAACGTGAAGCTTTCGACCATTCACGAAGAAGGTGGGTGTGCCTGATACCCCCAAACCAATGGCCTCCGCATAGGAAGCTTGTACGGCGTCTTCCGCGGCGCCGCTTGCAAGGCATGCCTCGAAATCCTTCCGCTCGAGTTTGATATCTGCACCGAGTGCTTGAGGTGAATCGTCCCTCAGATAGTCCTGCATTTCGAACGCGAGGTCGTGGTATTCCCAGAAGCGCCCTTGTTGGTTGGCGCAATAGGCGCCCATCGCCACAACGCGCGATATACCTGAACTGTTAACGGGAAAATCGCGGTATACCACGCGGATATCGTTTCCGAACTCCTGTAATAGCCGGCGAACGGTTGTGGTCGCGGCCTTGCAGTGCTCGCACTGAAAGTCCGCAAACTCGACGACGGTCACTGTCGCGTCGGCGCTGCCTTTGGACGGATAGCCTTCCGTTACAAGGTCGAAGCGAGGTTGTTGCGGAAGAGGCAGGTACCTCTCGTAGCCTTTCTCTTCTCGGATTCTCTCAATCAGGCCGTCCATTCGCGCCCGTTCGCGCTGCTCGCCGAGATAGTTCACGATTTCGGAGCGAATCTGGTCGAGCGGGCGGCCGATGCGCTGCTTGTTGGCATCGTAGAAGGTACGAATTTCAGTGTCGTTTGCGGGCGGAACGGCGAGCAGTTCTTCTCGTATTTCGTTGGTAGGTCGCCCCTCTCTTACCGACATTTCATCGATGTAGCGTTTGACGACGAATCTATCCAGAATGTCTCGGCGCTGTTCGTTGGTCTCAAGTTCGAGCTCAAACATTTCCTGTCGGAGGCGAACTGGCAGTTCCTCACTTCGGATTGTTTCGTCATCGTACCGGAACCCAAAGCCTTCAGCCGCGACGGCTGGCAGTGGTATGGCAATCGCGAGCGCGAACGCAATGACCCCGTGTCGAACAGACTTCATTTCTTCATTCCCATCTTATTTTCTCCAACATTTTCTAGCACCCTTCGCCCTCGATTCGCCCTTATCCGCAAGCCTGATAGGTAATGTCCTAGTGGCTGTGGACTGCCGCAGAGGCGTCAATTGGCTGACCCGTTCCATTCGTCCCGGTGCGCGCGGTTCGTAGCAGGCGAAGCGCGTTGCCTACAACCAACAGCGAAACACCGACATCAGCAGCTATTGCGCCCCAAAGCGTTGCGATGCCTGCGAAGGTGAGAATTGCAAACGCAGCTTTGACGCCTAGCGACAGAGCGATGTTTTGGTGAATGACTGCCAGCGTGCGTCTCGAATGACCAATCAACCACGGTAGTTTCTCCAAATCGTCGGTCATCAGTGCAATGTCCGCGGTCTCAATGGCTGCATCGCTTCCGGCGGCACCCATGGCGACACCGAAGCTGGCGCGTGCCATGGCTGGGGCGTCGTTCACGCCGTCGCCGACCATCGCGACTTCGCCGTATGCCTCCACAAGTCGCTCTACTGCGACGACTTTGTCCTCGGGAAGAAGTTCCGCGTGCACTTCGTCGATACCTATGGCATCGGCAATCGCATTCGCCGTCACGCGGTTGTCGCCGGTGAGCATGACGAGGTGCTCGACGCCGCCGGCTCGAAGAGCCCGAATGGTCGCCTCTGCCGTCGGCCGTACGGTATCGGAGATAGCAAGTAAGCCGCACACGTGCCGATCATTGCCGATGGCGACGACGGTGGTACCGTCTCGCTCTAGCGTCGCGGCTTGTGCCGCGATTTCCGGACTGTCCTGGCCGCGCTCGACCAGATAGCGGTGGGAGCCGAGCCAGAACGGTTCGCCCCCGAATCCTCCGATGACGCCTTTGCCCCGGAGCATTTGAACATCGCTCGCCGGGCGCGGCTGGATCCCACGCTCCTTCGCGAACGCGCTCACCGCGTGGGCCAATGGATGCGTACTAAACGCTTCAAGTGCGGCAGCGCGCTCGATTAGTTCCGCTTCAGTATGCCCATTCAGCGGGATGACACGCACGACTTTCGGTTTCCCCTCTGTCAGGGTGCCCGTCTTGTCGAACGCTAACGCACGGAGTCTCGCTGGTCGCTCGATGAAGACGCCACCCTTGACGAGGACGCCCTGACGCGCAGAAGCCGCGAGCGCGGCGACGATGCTGACTGGCGTCGAAATAACAAGGGCGCAGGGGCATGCGATGACGAGTAAAACCAACGCGCGATAGAACCAGTCGCCCCACCCGGCACCGAACGCGAGCGGTGGGACCAGGAATATCCCGATCGCCAGTACGATGATTGCCGGTGTGTAGATGGCAGCGAACCGTTCTACCCATTGCTCAACGTGCGCCCGACGGCCTTGGGCCTCTTCGACCATGCGGATAATGCGGGCAAGGGTCGTATCGTCGGCACCCTTGGTGCTTTCGACTTCCAGGGCGCCATCGCCGTTGATGGTCCCTGCGAAAACATCATCGCCAGCGTTCTTTTCGACCGGCACGCTCTCGCCGGTTATCGGGGACTGATCGACGCTGGTTGCGCCGAGCACAATCCGGCCGTCAAGCGGAATGCGCTCCCCAGGTTTGACGATGAATCGCGCGCCCACCCTCGCTTCGGCGGCAAGGATTTCTGTTTCTTCGCCCCCACCTGCCCTGATGCGAACCGTTGCAGGCGCCAGATCGAGCAGCGCCGACACAGCCCGACGGGCGCGGCCCACACTCCAGCTTTCCAGCATGAGCGACAGTGCGAACAGGAAAGTCACAGTTGCCGCCTCAAAGTACTCACCAATGCCAACTGCGCCCACAACTGCTATCACCATCAGCAGGTTCATATCGGGGCGAAACCGACGGGCGGCGAACCACGCCTTGGGCAGCACAAAGCGGAGGCCGAAGACAATGGCAACGGTGTATGAGGCGACTTCGGGCCAAGGAATGGCCTGGCCGCCGTGCCCGCCGAACAGTCTGATCGCTTCCCAGACGCCACCTGCGAGCCAAACGTGCAGGAAAAGCCCGCTAAACACGCCGAGACCGCTGAGGAATGTGAACCACACCTGTAGAAGCCGACGACGATCATCGACCGGGCTGCGCTTCTGACCTGGTCGCCAGTCCACAGCCTTCATGCCGGTACGCGCGACCGCCGATCGAACGTCTTGACTGGATACCGGTTGGGAATTCCGGAGGACCTTCATCCGGCCATTCAATATGTCGAAGGCGAGATGCTCTTCACCGCCAACTAGCGGGCCAACTTCTCGTTTTAGAACGGCCACCTCTTCCGCACAGTCAAGACCCTCGACCTTGAAGCTATGCCGCACCGCGCCACCGTGGTTGACCGCATCCGTAGCAGAGTATGGGCTATCGGCATCGCTTGTGTCGCACGAACGATCATCAGCGTGCTGATGACCGCGGTCATTCTGGTGCATATGTTCGTGTCTCTGTCGCATGACCTCGCTCCCGATTCGGCGCGGCGGCCGTACCCTGGAACCGAAGATCGCATCGGATCAGGTAAGTATGGCCGCAATCCGTAAGAACATAGGACCTACAGTGCCTGTAGGTTCAAGGGGCAATTGAATGCGGGTTGGGTCGGAGGTGGTGACCTGAGGAGCGCCTGCGGCAACACTTGTGTTTCGCTCGCGTCAAAACTACGTTTGAGAAGTAAACCTACAGAAACTAGAGGTGTAGGCCCATGATACTTAGCGGCACTCTCACGATCGGTGATCTCTCGCGACAGACCGGCTGCAAGGTGCAGACGATCCGCTATTACGAGGAGATCGGGCTCCTACCTGCGCCAGCCCGTTCTAGCGGCAACCAACGCCGGTACAACCCAGGGCACCTAGACCGCCTGGCGTTCATTCGTCACGGGCGGGAACTTGGCTTTTCGTTGCCGTCAATCCGCGAACTTTTGGGCCTCACCGATCATCCAGCTCGCTCGTGCGAGGCTGCCGACGCCATCGCGCGAGTGCAGCTAGTTCAAGTCGAAAGCCGCATCACGCGGCTGCAAACGCTCAAAAAGGAACTCAAGCGGATGGTGACGGAGTGTGCCGGTGGCCGCATCTCCGATTGCCGCGTGATCGAAGTTCTGGCCGATCACAATAAGTGCCTGCACGAGAATCATCTGCCGCAAGCTTGATTGCAGCTTGCTCACGGTGGGAGAGGGGACGCCAGAATTGGCGGAGGCTGTTGCCGCTGCCTCTCGCAGCAGAGCGAAACTCGTTCGCGATGCTGCGGCGGGCCCACAAGTTCGCCGGCGCGTGGATGCCAATGCACCCCACCTAACCTGTTCTCGAACGGGTCCGAGAGTTAGGTCGCGGATCGACCGATATCTCATTTGGTCCGAAACCGATCATCCGTTGAGGTCAGTGCGATGGACGCGACGGCTGTGCAAACTCAATACCGTTAGCCTCAGGGTGCCACAACGATGGCCGGAGTGCCGATCCCCATTTGAACCAGCGAATTCTCGAATTCCTGTACGCTGCATTCCCTGCAAGACAGGAATTGCTTCCCTGATACGGCGGTGATAATTCCCTGTTTTCACAGCAGGGAGTTTGCCTGCAACACACTGATATCGCGCCCGTATTCGGGTCAAAGTTCGGTCGGTGGTACACTGATTCAGCAATATTCCCTGTATTTTCCCTGTTAATCAGGGAACTTCAGTGGAGACTGGTTCGATCAAGACTGCCAGCACCGCCACCTTCTGCCTCAGTAGGCTCTCCCCACAAAATTGCGCACTCTTCTTCTTGAGACCCAGCGGTATGTCTGGAGGGTACTGACAAGTTAAGTCGTCCAAGGCGAAAAGAACCCTGCTGCTGCGCAGGTTCAAGCGGCGATGGTCGCAACCTCCCAGGCCCGATCAGCTAGGGCTCTCAGGCTCCGAAGGGTTCGCCGCGAGATCAGGTGGGGCTGGATATTGAAGGTGTTGTAGAAGGCAGCGTGAGCGGCAAGGAACCGTTGGGCTGAGCCCTGCGACTTGAACTTCTGCAGCTTTCGCTCCCGGCGCCGGATTGCCAGGTGGGAATTTTCGGCTCGGTTGTTTTCGCGCATGCCGCCCGGCCGATGGCGGTTCGCCAGGTTCAGATCCGAGACCGCCGCACCATACGACGCCAACCCGTCGGTGGTGATCGTTTCCGGGTTGACGCCCTGGTTCTTCAGAAGTCTGCGTAGAAGCTTCAAGGCAGCGGCCATGTTGCGGCGTTTCTGCACCAGGACATCCAGCACCTCGCCCTCGTCGTCGACCGCGCGCCAGAGGTACATCCGGCGCCCGGCGATCTTCACCACCATTTCGTCCAGATGCCAGCGGCCGGTGGGGCGATCACGGCGCCGACGGAGGTTGGACGCGATCAGCGGCCCAAATTTGTTGACCCAGCAGCGCACGGTCTCGCGGCTGACCTCGATGCCGCGCTGCGCCATCAGTTCCTCGACATCCCGGATACTCAGAGTGAAACGGAAGTACAGCCAGACGGCGTGCCGGATCGCATCCGGTGGGAACCTGTGACGTTTGAACGAGATTGGCGGCATATTCTCCTCTGGATCGGGCGCAACCTAGGCCACAATCCAGAGACAAGTTAGCGTTAGCCTGCCAGCACCATCGATCGAACGCTGACCATTACGCAGAACGGCCGGTCGCGTGAGGCCAGCGTCGACGAGGCGCTGCAGCACAAGACCTACCTCGATGCCCTCGCCGGTAACCGTGCTGCCTGTCGTCAGGTTCTAAAGATGATCGCGAAGCGGGAAAAGGCGATAGCCGCGAAGGCGCCGCCTGCACCGGCAGCGACAAGGATCATGGAGCCCAAGGACCCGAGAAACGCCGACGAGGCGCTCTTGATCCTCGGGGTCGCCTCGCCCGACACGAAGTGGGGCGGTTCCCCGGACGATGAACGCGAACGGCTGTTGCTGGAACCGTGGGCGGTAGAGGCGGCGCTCGCCCGACGCGGCGCGCGCCGGCTGTCGGCACGGGACATCGAAGAGGCGCGGCGGTCCACGCGCGATGCGAATAGCCTGTCCTGGCCCCCGCCGGTCGAAGAATGACAGAAGAACTGAACCCCGATCGGAGCACGGGAGAGGACGCTCCAGACGCTATCGGCTATCGCCATCCGCCCACATCAACACGCTTCAAAAAGGGCCACAGCGGTAACCCAAAGGGAAGACCCAAGGGCCGCAAAAATGGGCTGCCCTAGGATGCCGTGCTCGGGCAGAAGGTGACGATCCGCGAGGACGGCGTCGAACGTCAGGTCGGTGCTGCCGAAGCATTCCTCTTGTACATCACCAAGCGGGGTCTCGAAGGTGACGGCCCAGCCGCCCGCGCGACCATGGCTGCCATCGAAGTGGCTCGTGCCGCGCGGGGTGGCGTCAGCGACGCCCTGACCATCATCGTCAGAATCGTATCTCCGGGCAGTATTAGTGGTGGGCTCACCGCGCTCCGCATGGCGGTGAAGCATGATCGCTACCGGCCGACGGCGCGGATCGCGCTCGAACCATGGTTGGTGGAAAAGGCGCTCGAACGACTCGGTGATCGCCGACTGTCGCGCGAGGAGCAGTCGAAGGTATGGAAGGCAACACGGACGCCGAAGAAAGTGAAGTGGCCCGACTGGTGGAAAATTTGAGAATGACGGATCGGCAGGTTTAAGGCTCATAACTGACACGTGAACCCGGTTTAGTGCGAGGAGACCCCTGTCGCTTCGCTGATTCAAGCGGCAACCGGAGTGGCTTCCCACGCCGGTCGGATTGAAACGGACAGCGGTTACAACAAGGTCGCCAACCAAGTTTCCAAGTGGTTGCGGCCTTCGGACTCCTGAAAACTTGTAACCCTTAGATATTCGCTTAGGGAATAGGCGATTCTCGTTGTTTCGCCTGTCGTGCAGAGGCGGCGCGGCCCCTCGGGGAGCACCTCAGGCGGCGGTGTCGCGAAAGCTTAACGGAACTGCCATGGATCGCTTGATCCGGATCAAGCCAGCCGCTCGGTCGGCGTAGTCTACTGATCCACGAAGGAGGCAGAGGCCATGTTCAAGATAATTCGTGTCGCGGTCGATGGCTCGCGTCATGGCGAGCAGGCCGCACGGACAGCCGGAGCACTGGTACTGAAAAGTTAAGTCGTCCAAGGCGAAAAGATTCCTGCTGCTTCACATGCTCAAGCCGCGATGGTCGCAAAGTCCCACGCCCGATTAACTAGGGCTCTCAGGCTCCGAAGAGTTCGTCGGGAGATCAGGTGAGGCGGGATATTGAAGGTGTTGTAGAATGCGGCGTGTGCGGCAAGGAAGCGTTGGGCTGAGCCCTGCGATTTGAACTTCTGCTGCTTTAGAGACAAAGCAGCAGCGCTAAATCCGCCCGAAATCTCACCGGCTATCGCGATAATTTTTTTCAAACGTTGGAAGTCCTTAATCTTCACTCGGTCGAGGTCAAAGGGTGGGAATGGGTTTTCTGGTTGCGGGGAATAAAAACGACAAACACGAACAGCGGTTAGCTACTAGGCATCATCGACCGCCGCCGCCGCCGCCGCCGCCGCCGCCGCCGC